>CANQJD010000043.1 GCA_947624175.1 uncultured Bacilli bacterium | reverse complement strand
AGGTTTATTTTTTAAAGACTCAACGCTAAAGCTTAACCGAACCCTCAGACTATCTGAGGGTTTTATTCACACAAAAAAATTAACCTTATTTCTTGGCTAATTTTTCAAGTTGGATAATTTTCTCATCTATCTTCATTTGAATATCTCTTAAAAATTCTTTTCTAGTTTTAATATGTGGAAAAGCATTAACTAACCGTTTATGTAAGATACTCTTTTTAGATAGAATTGCTCTAATTTTCTTCGTGATTTCTTCAGTTTGATCAATTTCAGCTTTCTTAATTTCTTGTTTAAGACTTGTAACAACATTAAAGGAAATAACATTATCAACAATAAAGATAATAAATAATAAACTAGCTAAAGCATAAAGAATCCAAGTTGGAAAACTTAATAAAATACCTTCAAAGAAAGGATTAACAATATAAATAATTAAAGTTCCGAGGATTCCAAATGGAAGCATTGTTTCAAGACAAATCCGGCCATTGATGTTAAACTTCTTATCACTATAATCCCACCATCTAGCATTAAAAAGTTTTTCCATAACTAAACTTGTCATATATTCAAGAACTGAACAAATTAGAATCGCCATAAAGAATAAAGTAACCGGATGATTTATATATCTTTGAAGTAAAATAATAATTAATAAACATCCATAACCATAGATAGGACAATAAGGTCCAATTAAAAATCCTCTATTAACAAACTTATGGTTATTAACTAAAGTTACTATAACTTCCATTAACCATCCCATAAAAGAATAAATTATAAATAGAAGAAAATATAAAGCTATCTTATTCATCTTTTCCCTTCTTTCTTAAACGACTTAAATATCTTTCGTCTAATTCACTTATCTTTTCTTTACCTAAAGTTAGATATTCATCTTTTTTATTAATAATCTTTTTAACATTACTATCTTTAATAACTATCATATTAGTTTTAACTAATTTAATAACCATATCGGTTAAAACTTTTTTATCATTTTTAGAAAGTTGTCCATATTTCTTTAACATTTTAGGAATATTACCTTTCAAATCTTTAACTATCTCTCCAAAAGTATTAGCATTTGTTGAATAGAATAAATCAAAGATTATATCAATGAAAATCTTTCTTTGTTCATTCGTGGTATTTTCAACCCAGTTACTTAAAGTTTTATCAATATTTTCACTTGATTCCGTATTCTTTTCGACTTTAATTAAATCATCTCTAAAGACTTGCCAAGAAAAGATATCATGTTCAAGAATTCCTTTTTCTAAACTTAAAGCAATGGTTGTTTTTTCTTTATGATTTAAAACTCTTCCAATAATCGAATCTTGAGGAATATAAGTTTCAATCTTTTTAATGATATCATCAGTTTCATATTTATTAATAATATCTTTACTAAATCCCGGTCCATCATAGTTATAAACTTTAATGATTTTATTTTGAAATCTTCTTGGATTAGTAATTGCTGCATAAATAGCAACATTTCCTCCTTTTGAATGTCCTCCAATTCGAATTTTCTTATGAGGATATTTTAAAGAAATCTTATAAGCATAATCACGTCCAGCTATTTGACATGGAACAGTATCCATGAATCCCATGTTAAAGTCTTCTTTCCAACCAAAGATACTTCTATCTGTTCCAATAAAAGAAATATATAACTCTCGAGATGAGATATGAATGGTTATAGCTCCAAATTGTTCTTCCGTATTTTTATTATTATTTTCTACATAATCGGTTACTTTTAAATCTTTAAACCTTCTGCTTTCTCCTAAATTAGTAATTAATTCTTTATCACCATTATATAAAAAGTCCTCATTCGGAAAATCTTTCATTTTGTGAGAAATATCAGCAATCGTTTCTGTTTTTTTCATATTAATTCTATCAAATAAAAGATACGAAAATCTTGCTAAAATCATACTATCTATTTCATTAAACGGATATTCCTTAGTTATTTTAACATCTCCCCGCCATCTTAAATAATCATTTATATTAGCCATACTACATCCCTCTTTCTATTCAAACTATATCATAAAGTTCTAAATATGTCAACAAATGTCAAATTGATATTTTATCATATTAATTGAATTTAGTTGACTATTTCCTATTATTCATGATAAGATTTTATCATAGGAAGGAATGATATAAAAATGAAAATTAAAAAGATTCTAGGAATAAGTATTTTAAGTGTTTTGTTACTTATCCCTAGTGTAAATGCCAAGACTATTACATATGATTTACAAAACAAGGGTGAAGGTATTAGTAACTTGCAAGATTTTATTAATAAAAAAGCTGAAAGTGGTGATACAGTTCATCTAAAAGGAACTACTTATCCAGCTGAAGCTATAACTATTGATAAAGATTTAACATTAGAAGGTGAAGGAAATGTTAGTTGGGATATTGAAGATGCTAAAATAACTTCTACACCTAATACAATTTTTAATGGTAAAATTACTATAACTGGTAATGCAGAAAATGTTACTATAAAAAATATTTATCTAGGAAGTGGTGCTGAAAGTCAAAGTAATATTACTTTCGTATCAGTTAAAACCAAGACCCATTTAACTATTGATAATATTTATAATATGTATATGTCAAGAGATTTCTCATTACAAAATGTTTCATCAATTAATTTAGATGAGGGTTCTGAAGGTTCAACTCTTGATATGAAAAATTCACTACTTTATGTTCCTTATGATGCTATAAGAGTTGCAACCGGTAATAATCATATTAATCTTGATAATACTTGTATTAAGTCTCAAATTGGTATTGCTTTAGCACCAGCTGGTGATGAAATAATAACAGGTAATGTTGTTAATATAAGTAATAATAGTTATCTTCAAGGACATGCAAGTTATAGACTAACTCCTATAAAATCTGAAGAAGTAATTGCTATTAAAAATCAAGAAAATTTAACTTTAAACATTACTGATTCTACTTTAAGTGATGTTGAAGATGTTATTTATGTTAATATGCCATCACATCTAATTGACTTTGAAGGAAGTAAAAATAAAAATGTTACTATTAACATTAAAGGTAATTCTAAACTTATGGATAATGGAGATACTGATAGTTATCTATTCCGTTTTGGAGATGATTTAAAAGATAATAAGAATGTTATTAATGTTTCAGGAACTACGACAATTGAAGAGAAAACAGCTAGTCATAAATACAATATAAATGGTGAAAAAGTTATTGTTGGTATCCATGATTATGAAGGTAATGCTAAAATAAAAGTTTATGATAAAAATGATGTTATACCAAGTCTAGAACTTGAAAATTTAATTCCTGAAAATCATAGATTAATTGGTTTTTATACAGATAAAAAATTAGAAACAGAATTTATAACTTCTACTCCTCTTACAACTAATCTTGATATCTATCCTAAATCAATTGAACAAGTTACGATTAAGATAAATGAAGAGGAATTTACAATTGATAAAGGAAGTAACTTAAATAGTTTAAGTCCTGAAGATGCTGAAAGATTAGAAAATACTTTAACAGTTGAAGGTAAAGATTTTAAAAACTTTGCAATCCAAAATGATGAAAATACTTATACTAAAGAATCTAACTTTGATGAATCTGTTACTTTAATTCCTAAATATACCGTTACTATTACAATTGGTGAAGAAAAATTTACACTTGATGAAGGAAGTAGTTTAAAGAGTTTAAAAGGTGAAGCTAAAGAAAGATTAGATAAAATAACTGAGGTTACAACTAAAAACTTTAAAGATTTTAAAGATGGTTCTACTTTAGATACTAAGTTCTCTAAACATACTACTTTAACTCCACATTATATAGTTACAGTTACTATTGATGATAAAGAGTTTGAAATTGATGAGAATACAAAATTAACAGACGTTAAAAATAATAAAGATTTAGATAATATCTTAAATCCTACTAATAAAACCTTTAAAGAATTTGTTGATTTAGATGATAATACTTATCAAAAAGATTATACTTTTACAGAAAACATAAAAGTTAAAGCAACCTACACTGTTACAGTTACAGTCGATGGTCATGAATTTACTTTAAATGAAGGTGAAAGTTTAAATAATTTACCAAGTGAAAAATTAACTGAATTAAATAATTTATTAAAGAAAGATAAGAAAACATTCAAAGATTTTACAAATGATAATAAAGAATATACGATGGATTCAAAGTTCAATGAAAATATAACTTTAACTTCTAATTATACAGTTAAAGTTACAATTGGTGATGAAACATTTGTTCTTGATGAAAATAGTAGTTTAGAAAGTTTAACTGGTGAAGATAAAGCAAAACTTGATGCAATTATTAAATTAACTGATAAAGATTTTAAAGAATTTAAAGATGGTAGTAATTTAAAAACCAAGTTTACAGAAGATACTACTTTAGTTCCTACTTATACTGTTACGATTACAATTGGTAATGAAGAATTTACTCTTGATGAAGGAGACAGTTTAAATAGTTTAACCGGAGAAGATAAAGAAAGATTAGATAAAATAACTGAAATTACAACTAAAAACTTTAAAGGATTTACAGATGGTTCTAATTTAGAAACAACTTTCTCTAAACATACGACTTTAACTCCACATTATACTATTACCGTTACAATTGATGGAAAAGATTTTGAACTTGAAGAAAATACGAAGTTAACCGATATCCATGATAATGAAGATTTAAATAATATTTTAAATCCTACTAATAAAACATTTAAAGAATTCGTTGATTTAGATGATAACACTTATCAAAAAGATGCTATCTTTAAAGAAAATATTGAATTAACATCTAAATATACGATTAAAGTTACAATTGGGGAAGAAGAATTTATACTTGATGAAAATAGTAATTTAGAAAGTTTAACTGGTGAAGATAAAGTAAGACTTGAAGCAATAACCAAAAGAAGTGATAAGAACTTCAATGGATTTAAAGAAAATGTTAGATTAGATAGTAACTTAAATCAAAATATAACTTTAACTCCAACCTATACTGTTACAGTTAAAATTGGAGAAGAAGAATTTACAATCAATGAAGGTGAAACTTTAAGTGGAGATGCTCTTGAAGCATTAGAAGCCTTAAAAACTCTTCATGAAGATTTAACTTTTAAAAGATTTGAAACAATAGATAAAGAAGAATTTGATGTAAATGAACCTATTACTAAAAATACAGAAGTTATTGCTGTATTCAAAATAACAGTAACAATTGGTAATCAAGAATTTGAACTTGAAACTGGTGAAACTTTAAATGATTTAGATGAAGAAGGTAAAAAAACTTTAGAAGAATTAAAAAATAATCATGAAAAAGGTCAAAAATTCTCTAAATTTATAGATAGCAGTAGTGAAGATGAAGATGTTATTTATGAAGATACTATTTTAAATAATAATATAACTCTTAAAGCTATCTTTGAAGCTGATGTACCTAAAACTTTTGATAATATTGTAACTTATGTAATTATAGGTATCATTAGTTTAATAACCATTATTACTTCAAGTATTGTTATTAAGAAAAAATTAGTTAAATAAAAATACTCGTCATGAGTATTTTTTATTTGTCTTGAAATTTAATTAGTTTAGCATGAACAACCATCTTTTCACTACTATTATAACAAGTTGATAAAGTTAAAATTTTATCCGTAGTTGTAACACTAGTATTAAATTTATAAACACTTCTATCTTGAATCATTTTTAAAAAGTTAGTATATTCTGTATCATTCTCAAAATTAACTTGAATATAATCGTTAGTTGTTTTTAAATGATAAACACTAAATATTTGCCATAAAGTATTTTTACTTTCAGTTGATAATCTTATGATATGATTATCTAAATCATTGTACCAACTTTTATTTAAGACATCTTTTAAACTACCAAACATACTTCTGTCGGCTCTTCCATGGGCATAGATAATCGTGTTTCTTCCTAATTTTTTAATATCATTCCGATAATCTAAGAACACCCAACCTGCTTCATTATAGGACTTATGATAATCATGAGCTAAATAATAAGAATTATTAGTTGTCTTCACAAAAGGATAATTAATATTAGTTCCTTTAACTTGAAGAAATCCAACCGTATCAGGATTAATTTTTTTTAATTCCGTTAAATCAACATCTAATAAATTAACTTTTAAATAATCCCAATAAGGATTATCTTCAGGAGGAGTTTCTGTTTCTACTACTTGGTAGTTATCAGGAACTTCAACTGGTTCTACTATCTCTTCTATCTCTTCAGTTAAATTTTTAATTTTCCTAGAATCTTGATACCATTTATAAATATTAACACTAGCATATATTAAAGAAATAGTAGCAATTATAATTAAAATAATTAACAAAATGGTGGATATTTTTTTCTTTTTCATGTATTCTCCTCTCTTATTTATTTAAACTATATTTTTCAATTAAATATTTAGCAATTTTCATACCATCGATTGCTGATGAAGTAATTCCACCAGCATACCCTGCACCTTCGCCACATGGATAAATTCCTTTAATATTAGATTCAAAGTTTAAATCTCTTACAATCCGAATTGGAGATGAAGTTCTAGTCTCAATTCCAGCTAAGACAACATCAGGGTTATTAAAGCCTTCGATTTTTTTAGCAAAGTTAGGCATTGCTTCTATTAAAGATTGGGTTATAAAATTTGGTAATATTTCTCTTAAATTAGCAAATTCATAATCTCCTTTCGTGATTGCTTCAACACGACCTAATTTAGTTGACTTTTTATTGTCTAAAAAATCCTGCCATAGTTGAATAGGTATTTTACCATCTGCAAGTTTATAAGCTTTCTCTTCTAATTCTCTTTGAAACTTTATTCCGGAATCTACATCATTTCCAAAATCTTTATTTGTAACTGTGACGATGATGGCACTGTTCGAGGTATTAGTATCTCGTTTATAGTTACTCATCCCATTTACAACCAATCTTTCTTTTTCACTAGATGAATCAATAACATATCCACCTGGACACATACAAAAAGAATAAACTCCTCGACCATTCTTTGTATTATAAGTTAATTTATAACTAGCAGGTGGTAAAATATCTTTAAATTTACCATATTGGTTTTCATTAATTAAAGATGCTTGATGCATCACTCTAACTCCAACGGCAAATGGTTTAGAAACAATTTCTAAATTATTTTTTATTAACATCCGAAATGTATCTCTTGCACTATGACCAATTGCTAAAATTAAATTCTTGCACGGTATTCTTTCTTTATCATTAACTTCAATTGCAATTAATTTTTGATTTTCAATGATTAAATTCGTTAACTTGGTTTGATACCTAATTTCTCCTCCCATTTTTAGAATATTTTCCCTGATATTTTTAACAACTATTCTTAAATTATCTGTTCCAATATGAGGATTTTGAAGATATAGAATTTCTTTAGGAGCTCCGTTTAAAACGAATATTTCTAATACCTTCTTTTTTAGATTATCTTTATCTTTAATTAAAGTATTAAGTTTTCCATCCGAAAAAGTTCCTGCTCCTCCTTCTCCAAATTGAACATTACTTTCCGTATTTAAAATTCCTGTTTCCCAAAATTTTTCAACATCTAAAATTCTTTCTTTAACCTTTACTCCTCTTTCAATGATTAAAGGTTTATAACCATATTCAGCCAGTAAATAACCAGCAAATAACCCAGCTGGTCCACTTCCGACTATAATAATTCTTGAATCTAATTTTTGATTACCACTTTGAATTTTAAATTCTTCTTCATTATCTAAAATAATATCTTTATTTTTAAGTCTTAAAACTTTCTTTTCATCTTTTACTGTAACTAAAAACTCATAGACAAAATAAATATTTTCTTTGTCTCTAGCATCAATTGATTTTTTAGATATTTGATAACTTAAAATCTCACTTTGACTTACTTTTAAAACTTGACTTAATTTAGCAAGCCAAGTAATCTCATTATCTTTATCTAAAGATATTTTTACTTGTCTTACTTTAAGCATTAATATCACTTCCTACTGTTAAACCGGTCATGATAGCAAAACCAATATTATATCCACCACAGATACCATCAACATCTAATATCTCTCCTACTAAATATAAACCTTTAGTTTTTAAAGATTCCATTGTTTTAATATTAACTTCTTCTATAGGTACTCCTCCGGTTGTCACCTGTGCTTCTTCAAATCCACCAGTTTTAACAACCCAAAATGGAAAACTCATTAGTAACTCTACAACTTTTTCTTTAGGAGCTTTCTCCCATTTAGTGTTTACATCAATATGTAAAGTCTTTAACATATAATTGACAATTTTATAATTCAAGAATCCTTCTAATATTTCACATAATGAATATCCTTTTAATTCTTGAGACCTATTATCTAACCATTTAATTAAATCTTTATGATTACCATTAAACCAAGGAACAAAATTAATGAATATTTTTTCACTTCGTTTATTATTTAAACCTCGAGAGGCTATTCCGCTTAAATTAAAAACACAAATACCACTGATTCCATTATCAGTAAAAATTAACTCTCCATGTTCCTTCTTAACTTCTTTATTATCTTCATATAAAGTTAGAATAACTTCACTTCTTACTCCTTTTAAATCTTTAAAGTTATCTTTACCGATTAATTTTGTAAGTGATGGTAAAACTGTATTAACTTTATGATTTAAACTTTTAACTAAATCATAACCATTTCCATCACTTCCAGTTTTAGAATATGTTTTACCACCTGTTGCTATAATAACTTTATCTGTTTCAATTAATCCTTTATTAGTTGTTAATAAAAATTTATTTTTCTTAACAATCTTCGAAACCATTATATCAGTTTTTATATTAACTTTTAAATTAGAAGCCATCTTAAGAAGAGAGTTATAAAAACTTTGAGCTTGATTAGAATAAGGATAATAATAACCATTTATTTCTTTAGGAATTATTCCAATTGAGTTAACAAAATCTAAAACTAAATCCTTTTTAGCATTAAATAATTCTTTAAATAACTCTTTATCACTTGCATAGTAACAATTAGGATTAGGATTTTGATTTTTATTCCAAAAGTTACAACGACCATTTCCTGTTAATAAAATTTTTTTTCCACATTTATTATTTCTTTCTAGTATCGTAACTTCTATTCCTTTTCTTGCTAAATTGATGGCTGATACTAATCCAGCAACACCACCACCTATAATAACAACTTTCATCTAACCACCTCAAAGATAAGCATATTATAACAAAAATTCATATAATATTCAAGATACAAAATTAAAAATGCAATAAAAAAACCAAGCATTAAACTTGGTTAATTTTATTATTTATCAATCTTGCTTACTGAACCAGCACCAACAGTTCTTCCACCTTCACGGATAGAGAATTTAGTACCTTGTTCAAGTGCGATTGGGTGAATTAATTCAACTGTAATAGTTACATTATCACCTGGCATAACCATTTCAGTACCTTGTGGTAACTCGATAACACCAGTTACATCAGTTGTACGGAAATAGAATTGAGGACGATAGTTTGCAAAGAATGGAGTATGACGTCCACCTTCTTCTTTAGTAAGAACGTAAACTTCAGCTTCAAATTTTGTATGAGGTGTAACTGTACCTGGTTTAGCTAAAACTTGTCCACGTTCAACGTCTTCTCTAGCAATACCACGAAGTAATACACCAGCATTATCTCCAGCTTCTGCATAGTCTAATTGTTTTCTAAACATTTCAATTCCTGTAACAACAGTCTTTTGAGTAGGTTTAATACCAACAATTTCAACTTCATCATTTAAGTTCAAACGACCACGTTCAACACGTCCTGTAACAACAGTTCCACGTCCTGTAATTGTGAATACATCTTCAATACTCATTAAGAATGGTTTGTCAGTATCACGTTCAGGAGTTGGAATCCATTCATCAACAGCATCCATTAATTTATCGATAGCTTCAACATACTTAGGATCTCCTTCAAGAGCCTTTAATGCAGAACCACGAATAATTGGAGTGTTGTCTCCATCAAAGTCGTATTCATTTAATAAATCACGAATTTCCATTTCTACTAATTCTAGTAATTCTTCATCATCAACCATATCGCATTTGTTCATGAACACTACCATTTTTGGTACACCAACTTGACGAGCAAGTAAGATATGTTCACGAGTTTGAGCCATAGGTCCATCAGTTGCAGCAATAACAAGGATTGCTCCATCCATTTGAGCAGCACCTGTAATCATGTTTTTAACATAATCAGCATGTCCTGGACAGTCAACGTGTGCATAATGACGTTTTGCAGTCTCATACTCTACGTGTGCAGTATTAATTGTAATACCACGTGCTCTTTCTTCTGGAGCCTTATCGATATTTGCATAATCAACAGCTTCTCCACCAAATTTTTCTGCTTGTCTTTTTGTAATAGCAGCAGTTAATGTAGTTTTACCATGGTCAACGTGTCCAATTGTTCCAACATTAACATGTGGTTTACTACGGTTAAATTTTTCTTTTGCCATATTAAATTTCCTCCTTTTTTTAATTACTATTATATTTTATCTAAGTTTTAAATAAAATACAACTGTTTTTTTATATTTTTTTAATATAACACATATTTTTTTTTATTTTTTTACTTCTTTTTTACTACTAATTTCTAATTTCCGCTCTTTTTAATTATTTCAGCAGCTATATTAGTTGGTACTTCTTCATAATGATCAAATTGCATAACGAAGTTTCCACGACCTTGTGTATTAGAACGTAGACTTGTTGCATATCCAAACATTTCAGAAAGTGGTACCATTGCACTTAATTTAATTGCATTACCAACATTCTCTTGACCAAGTGGTCTTCCTCTTCTACTTGTTAAGTCTCCCATTACATTTCCAAAATATTCATCTGGTACTGTAACATCAACTTTCATAATAGGTTCAAGAAGAACTGGTTTACATTTATTTTTAGCTTCCTTTAAAGCAAAACTTGCAGCAATCTTGAAAGCCATTTCGTTAGAGTCAACTTCATGGTAAGAACCATCAAATAAAGTTGCCTTAACATCAATCATAGGATATCCAGCAAGAACTCCTGATTGTAAAGCTTCTTGTAAACCTTTGTCAACAACTGGAATGTATTCTCTTGGTACTACACCACCAACGATTTCATCAACGAATTCGTATCCTTTATCAGGATTTGGTTCAAAACGAACCCAAACATGACCGTATTGTCCACGACCACCTGATTGTTTAATGTATTTACCTTCACATTCACCCATTTGTTTAATGGTTTCACGATAAGCAACTTGAGGTTTTCCAATATTAGCTTCAACTTGGAATTCACGCTTCATTCTATCAACTAATACATCTAAGTGTAATTCACCCATACCAGCAATTACGGTTTGACCAGTTTCTTGGTTAGTATGAACTTTGAAAGTTGGGTCTTCTTCAGCAAGTTTTTGTAAAGCAAGTCCCATTTTTTCTTGATCAGCCTTTGATTTTGGTTCAACGGCAAGTTCAATAACTGGTTCTGGGAATTCCATTTGTTCAAGAATAACTGGTTTCTTTTCATCACATAAAGTATCCCCAGTTGTTGTATTCTTTAAACCAACAGCAGCTGCAATATCACCTGTATATACATCTGTAATTTCAGTTCTATGGTTAGCATGCATTTGTAAAATACGACCAATTCTTTCTTTACTATCTTTAGTTGAATTTAAAACATAAGAACCACTTGCTAAATGTCCAGAATAAACTCTAAAGAATGTTAATCTACCAACGAATGGGTCAGTCATAACCTTAAATGCTAAAGCACTAAATGGTTCATCATCACTAGGATGTCTAACTGTCTCATTTCCATTTAAGTCTACTCCTTTAATTGATGGAATATCAAGTGGAGATGGTAAGTAATCGATTACAGCATCAAGTAATAACTTAATACCCATGTTTCCTAATGCTGTTCCACATAAAACTGGGAAGAATTTAACTTCAAGAGTACCTTTCCGAATTGCTTTTTTAATCATTTCAACGGTGATTTCTCCACCATCAAGGTAAGTCATCATCATATCATCATCAAATTCAGCAACAGCTTCGATTAACTCTTCACGTTTTTCTTTAGCAATATCTACTAAATCAGCTGGAATTTCAATTTCTTTTGCCTCTTCTTCTTGTTTTCCATCATATTCATAGGCTTTCATTGTAACTAAATCAATAACCCCATGAAAGTCTGCTTCAGCACCAATTGGCCATTCGATAGGTTTAGCATTAACTCCTAATCTTTGATCAATTGATTTTAAACTATAATTAAAATCTGCCCCCATCTTATCCATTTTATTGGCAAATATTAGTCTTGGAACCATAAACTCAGTTGCTTGTCTCCAAACTGTTTCGGTTTGAGGTTCAACACCAGCTTGAGCATCTAAAAGAGCAACTGCTCCATCTAATACTCGAAGACTCCGGCTAACTTCAACTGTAAAATCTACGTGTCCTGGAGTATCAATAATATTAAGACGATATTTTTTCCAATAAGCCGTAGTTGCTGCACTTGTAATTGTAATACCTCTTTCTTGTTCTTGCTCCATCCAGTCCATTTGAGATTCACCATCGTGAGTTTCACCAATTTTATGGATTTTCTTTGTATGGAATAAAACTCTTTCCGTACAAGTTGTTTTACCTGCATCAATATGAGCCATTATTCCAAAGTTTCTTGTCATCAATAATGATGTTTCACGAGCCATAAACTACCATCCTTTCTACCAACGATAATGTGCAAAAGCTTTATTAGCTTCAGCCATTCTGTGGGTATCTTCTCTCTTTTTAACTGCTCCACCTGTTCCATTGGAAGCATCAATTATTTCATTAGCTAAATTTAAAGCCATTGAGTTACCACCACGAAGTCTTGCATAATTAACTAACCAACGAAGTCCTAAAGTTTGACTTCTTTTAGCATTAACTTCAATAGGTACTTGGTAATTAGAACCACCAACTCTTCTTGATTTAACTTCAAGTTGTGGTTTAATATTTTCTAAAGCTTTTTCAAAAACTTTAATTGGATCTTCACCAGTTTTTTCTTTGATGATATCAAAAGCATCATATAAAATCTTTTCAGCTTTTCCTTTTTTACCATCAAGCATAATTCTATTTATTAATTTTGTAACTACTTTGGAATTATATATAGGATCTGGTAAGACATCTCTTACTGTCGCACGTCTTTTACGCATATTACTTTCCTCCTTTCAAATAAACTTTTGTTTACTTAAATTATTATTTTTTCTTTTCGCGTTTAGCACCGTATTTACTACGACCTTGTTTTCTATCCTTAACACCAGCAGTATCAAGGGTTCCTCTTATGATGTGATAACGAACACCGATTAAATCTGGTACCCGTCCACCACGAATTAAAACAACACTATGCTCTTGTAAATTATGTCCTTCACCAGGAATATAACAAGTAACTTCCATTCCATTAGAAAGTCTAACCCTAGCAAATTTCCGAAGTGCTGAATTGGGTTTCTTTGGTGTCATCGTACCAACACGTACACATACACCACGTTTTTGAGGAGCATTAATTTTAGTTTGTTTCTTCTCAATTGTATTTACTCCAACTAATAAAACTGGTGCTTTTGGTTTTCTTACCTTCTTCTTACGACCTTTTCTTACTAATTGATTTATTGTAGGCATATTCTCTCCTTCCTGACACATATCCAGGTGTGTCATATTGCTATATAAAATTAAAACTTACTAAAAAATAAGCCTAATTTCACGAACATGAATACTATACAATAGTTCTTTAAACTTGTCAACAAATTTTTTTCATTTTCGTGATTTTTTTTTCATCCCTCGAATGCAAAAGTAAATTCCACCCCTAAAAAGTACAAGCATGGAATTTAATCTTTCAAAATAAATATATGGAAA
>CANQJD010000042.1 GCA_947624175.1 uncultured Bacilli bacterium | reverse complement strand
TGAAGATATTCTTAATCCACAAAAAAAGACAAGTTAACTCATCTTTTGTTACTTTTAAACAAACTATCGGAAGAACCATTTCTAATCCTTATTTATTTTGCATCATATTTAATAAGTTAATCTTGAACATATCCTTTTCAGGATTGGCTTTACTAATCATAACTCCTTTATAAGCAGTTAATTCAGCTCTATGTCCTTCTTCTAAAATACCTTCTGGAGTGATATTAGTAAGTAGAACTATCTTCTTATCATCATAAACAGTATAATGAAGACGAATCTCACCATGAACTTTTGTAAACATTTCATCAGTAGGTAAGATAAGTTCATAACTTCTAGTACCTGCTTTTTTGTTTTCTAAAACCATTTCTCCTAAAAATTCACCATTTCTAATCTTAGGATAATATTCGAATGTTAATTTCTTATAAGCAAGCATATTATACTTTCTTACAGATCGTTCTTTCTTTCTAAAATCATTCTCATTTTGATATTCAAATATATAACTTTGTTTCATACACAAAACCCCTTTACTTAATTTTACTTGATAGTCCCCTATTTACCAAGTTCGTATAGATTATACTACATTTTTTCCTAAAAGTCAAACTTTTTCGTGATTTTTTTCATTTTTTTGTACTAAAGTCGCAATTTTCGTTAGATAAACAATGTATTTATTGATATTATAACAGTCTAAATACGTATTTTTCGTGAATTCAATTCGTTTAGGAATAGCTAAATTAATTAAAAAGAATAAGTATTCATATTCATTAACTTGCACTTCTTTTTCATATTCTCTAATTAAATCTTCTAAATCTAAATCATAATAATTATCTTGATAAATTTTAATTAAATCAATAACAGGCATATCAATTCTTGCTTTATCCCAACTAATTAAATACTTATCATCACTTTCTAATAAATGGTCAAGTGATAAATTATTATGAATCATACTATATCTTAAAACTTTCTTTTCTTTAACAAAATTATACCAATTATTAATTTCAACTTTTACAAATGATAATAGATAATAAAATAAATCAATGTTTGAAACTAATAAATATTCTGCAGGTGACATGAAAACAACGGTATCAATGTAATTATTTAAATCTTCATAATATTTCATTAAATACGTTGCTTCATTTGTAATTTTTTCGTATATTTCTTTAATTTTATCCATATCAACTTCTCTTTTAAAAGAAGTCTTTCGATGTAAAAGACCACTTAAATGGATTAAATCATTAAGTTTTTGTTCTTCAGGAATATCTTTACAAGTTATATATTCGGTTAAGGTATAGTTAGCATCTTTATCTTGATAATATCTTGGAAAGTTTTTAAAATCTCTAATTCTTAAATATTCATAGGTATCAATTGGATTACTATTTTCTTTATAAACAAGATTTCCTTTATCAGTTTCAAGTATCCAAGATGCTCCTATATTTCGAAGGGACCTAGTTCGAAGTCCACTTTTATCTAATACTTCTTTTAAATTATTCATCTTGACTTGGTATGATTATTTTACTACCAACACTAATGTTATCAAGGTCATTATAGTCCATCAAAGTTTCTTTATTAGTATTAAATTTATCATAGATTAAATCAAGTGTATCATCTTCTTTAACTGTATAAACACGGTAAATAGAGTATTCTTTTTCATCAGACATATTTTCTAATAATTCATCTTCAAACGTTTTATCATCTTTAATTTCATTATTATTGATAGTTATTTCATTATTGATAGCTGTATTCCCGCTTCCAATTGCAAGATTAGATAGTTCTGTATCAATATTATTTAAAATATCTTTGTCTTCATCTTCTATATCTTCTCTATCTTCATTGACAGAAACCTCGATGGTTTCAATTGGGTCTTCTTTAATATCTAAATCATCAAGCATTACACTGATATTAACTTTTAACTTTTCTTCATTGATAATTTCATAAGAAAAGTCATCAATACTTACTTGGCATTTTGAAGTATCATACTTTGAATCAATCGTAATATCAACTGGTATATTGTACTTAAACTCTTCTTCAATTTGACTTCCTTCAAGCATTTTATAAGTTCCGCTGACAATAAACTCTCCTGAAACAAATTCTTTATCAAGTTGTAAGGTATTATCAAGGGCTATTGAAGTAATTTCTCCTATCTTGGTTTTAAACATTAAATCTTTTGTAAATGGTACTATTTTTTTCATATATCATCTCTCCCACTTAAGGATATGCTTGAATTTATTTTTTATAACAAAAAAGTATTAGTTATAAAGATTATTTTCCTTTATATAATCTAATACTTCTTTTGCTAAATAATTATTCTTTTTATTTTTTAATCCGCCTCTTGCATCACTCGATGAACCTTTAAAATTAGCATCAATTATCATAAAACTTTCTTTATATTTAGAGTAATAGGTATCAATTACTTTTTCTATATCAATATCCATTCTTTCGATAACAATAATTTTATAGTTAGTTAGAATTTTTTCATATTGAATAAAAGTTTTTAATTTTAAAAGTAAATCAGCCCCAATTATAACTCCTAGGGTTTGTTTTTCTTTTTTTATTTCTTCTAAAACATAATAATTAAAAAGACCATCAGGATTATATTTATAAATATCTAATATTTCCATATTATTTCCCTTAACTAGTTCTAACATTTTAATTCTATCTTCAATTGAAACTAAATTATCTTTATTACTATTAACCGGGATGATATATAAATAATCTATATAGTTATTTAAGAGATATTTACTTATATTTATATGGGCAAGAGTTACCGGATTAAAAGAACCTACAAATAAGCATTTCATAATACTAAAAAAAGATACTACTCGGCATCTTTTGCGATTACTTCTTCTTTCTTATAGTATCCACATTTTGGACATACTCTATGTGGTTTAATCATTTCTCCACAATTTGGACAAGAAGTAACAGTCTTTGCAGTTAAAGCATTATGTGCTCTTCTCATTCTTTTTCTAGTTTTAGAAACTTTTCTAAATGGTACAGCCATTGATATCCTCTCCTTTCTTATTCTTTAAAGAAATCTTTAAAGGGATTATTTACCTCGTGAATTTCCTTTTCATCATAAATATATTCATATTTATTTTTTAATGTTTGGGTATCACTCGTTGTATACCTAATGGGAATTTCCAATACAATATAATGCCACAAAAACTCAATTAAATCAAGTGTTTTTATTGAATTTTCGAAAATTTCTTCAATTTCGATTGTAAAATGGTAAGGAACTTTCTCTAAAGTAATAGCATCTGTTAAGTACATATCCCCTTCTACATTAAGCTTTATTGCATTTTCATTCTCATAGTTTTTATATAATTCTCCTTTAACTTCAACATCATCAAGAGATATTATATCGGTATTTTCTAAATATTCTTTCGAATAACTTATCTTTTCATTTATTTTTATTTTATCTTTTATATTTAAGTCTAATAAATTAAGTATCATAACTCCTCCTATGATGCTTGAGGGACTAATGGAGTTGATTTCTTTATTGCATCCATTTTTTGATTAACTCTAAATACCCATCGAACATTTTTATTATAAGAATTAGCAATTGTTCCAGCGGTTGTTAATTCTTTATCATAAAAGTTTGTTTTAACATATTTTACATAACTCTTTATAGAATCATCAACACTATTAAATTTTTGATAATATCCTCCTAAACAAGATGCTTGAGTCATATCTTCATCATTATAATACATTTTAGCAACGTTATTACATTTCTTAACTAAGAAACTACATTCCGAATCACAGGAACTCTCCTCAATTATCATAGCTGCAACTAAATAAGGATTTAAGTTACTATTGATTGAATATTTTGAAATAACTTCTCCTTTTCCTTCCATCTTGTCTTTTAAAAAGTTATCAATTTTATGCCCAATTTGAACAGCATCTTCAGAATCATAAGAAAGATCTGTTTTTAACATAACATCCAAATCTTCCATAATTGGATTTTTATCTAGTTGAGTTTTCTTAGTTGTTTCAATTACAAAATCATGACTAGCAGCTAAAGCATTAACACTAGAAATTGCATTAATCCATAAAAAATTAAAACCAAAAGCCAAAATTATTAATATAATTTTTCTTTTCATACTACTACACCCCTATAAAAATATATTATTGATAAACTCGAACATGAATATCTTTTCTATCAAGTGTTACAAAGTAAGATTTATCTCGTCTTAAATTAAGAATTTTATCCATCTTATCAAATTCTTCTTGCTTATCATCTCGATTTTTGTTGTATAAAACATAGATAATATTTCTAATTTTACCCGTTTGTTGTTCTAAAAATCTTAAAATTGGAGCCGGTATTTTATCATGCCAAAGACTAGATACTAAAATAATGTTTTCATAATTTGCTAAATTAATATTACTTCTTTTTAACTGAACACTATTTATATCATTACTAAGTTTATCAAAGAAACCATATGAATTTACTGTCTCTATTTCAAAAGAATTAGCCCTATACAATTCTTGATATCTAGCAACTATTCTTCTAATTTCTTTATTTTTACCATAAAAAACAACTAAATTACCCATTTTGGCTTCACCACCTATATAATACACCAAATTTAAAAAAATAACAATCAAAATTGTTACTTTTTCTTTTATTTTTTTAAATTAATTATCTTTCCATGGAAAATCACGAGATATTGTAAGAACTGGTCTACTTGTATCTCTATATAAATTCCCTGCTCCTGTATATTCTCCAAAATGAAATATTCCAACTTGTTCATCTAAATTAAATGCTATTCCTCCTCGACCTAGCCAATATCGGTTTGAATCTGAATGCTGCAAATCCGAAAAATCATTATACCAAGCTCCATTACGTTGATTATTAAAATCTTTTATTATTTCTTTAGTTGCATCTCCTAATTTTCCTCTTGTCTTATTACTATTTATTTTCACATTATATGAATATTTGTCATAGTATTTATCTAGTGGCTTATTTGTAGTTGACCATGTTTCGGCTAAAGCAGGAGAAAAATTATTACTAGTATCTATCATATTTGCCATTACTTGTTCCCATGCACCTCCACTCATATCATAGATACCATAAACTGTTCCTGTTGTTGATGCTCCAGCACCTATATATCCTTGGCCTTCTTGCTCAATCGTCAAATTATTATATAAAGCTGTATTTGAATCTCCAACATCACCAATCGGTACTTTTGCAGAATAACCAGTCTTTAATATATAATTATTATCTGCTGTCCCAGTTCTATAATTATTTTTATATACCTCTTTATATTCATCTTTATATAACGAATTACCATATTTTCCGTATTTAGACATTGTTAAATATGTTACTGCACCCCATTCCATATTCTTCATCATATGAATATCATAATTATTTGAATCATTTGGTATTTCTCCACTTAAATTTCCTTTTGTATCTAAATAACTTGTTGCATTTTTACTTTGAGGAAACCCATGAATATTTCCATATAATTCCATGCTCCTTAAATTAGCAAATGAATTTGAAACTGCAATATGTCTCAAACTTATCTCATCTGGTTTTACATAAATATCTATTCCTGTTTTATTACAATTATTTGATTGATCAGATAAACAAGATTCATCCTCTGTTCCCATTTCAAATTTTGCAAACCAAAAGCCTACTAATTCTTCTTCTCCAAATGTAAAGGCTGGATGTGTATAAGTACTTACTCCATTTTTTATTCCTTTATTTTTTTCGTCTGTACATATTTCACTATGGTCAGAATTATCATCTGCTTGTATATCATCATGACAGCTTACTGTACCGGTACTTTCTATTCCTTTTTCAAATTCAATGTTTATCATTTGTTCATCTGCTGTTTCATTATTTCCATTAAAGATTGTATATTTATATCTTGGTATCCAGACCCACATAGAAGATATATCTTCCATCTTAACTTCGGTTCCTGCACTTGCTTCTAAATATTTTTGTCTTGTATCAAGTTCATTAAACTCTGTTTTTGCTACTAATAAATTATCTTTTGGATAATCAGTTATTTCACCAGAAAAATATTTTGATACTTCATCATCTGTCAATGTATCTGTATATATAAGTGCATCACTTACTACACCATTTGCAATTTGACCCCCATCTTTATTTAACTTTCCTAAATAAATACTTTCACTTAAAGAGTTTATATTTCCAGTTATATTGATAGATTGAACTAATTTCCCATTTATATATAGTTTCATGGCTTTTCCATCATAAGTTCCAACTATTATATACCATGTATCTAAATCAGCTATCTCATTTGAATTTATTTGTTTCCAAAAATCACCAATATAAAGAGAAAAATATAATCTATGATTTGGTTCCTCTCCAGCAGCCAAACAATTACCACTACCTAAAAAAGCTTGATGTTTTTCAGTTGCATATTTATTAAGTTTCATTCTTATAATAATGCTTATTCTATCCTTAAAATCATAATCAGCATGACCTAAATCATAATAATCATCTACTCCATCAAATGTCATAGTTCCATCAGCATTTAATATTCCATTTGATTCTTTTACAGTTACGGAATTTGCCCACATGAAATCATTATAATCATACCATTTATGACTTTCATCTCTATTTGTTATATCTGCTTTTTTCCATACTCCTTCTGTATCACTTGTTTTACTATAATAAACTGGTATCATGTTATCTAGCATCTCAGGTGGATTTGCTCCACTTGTATCAAGTGTATCTGCTTGTAGTCCTTCTAAACTTAATATTTTACTATATGTTAATCCATTTGGATTTGCATCATAATTTATCCATATCACTAGTTCAAAACTTATTTCTTCACTTGGAGCTATTACTCCTTCATCAAATACTCCATCTGCACCAAGACCCTTGACTTCTTCGATTTCACTTCCACTAGTTCTAGTTTTTTTAACTTGATACCTTATATCTAAATTACTCATCGTACTTTGAATAGTACTATCTATTAAACTTACTCGATATTTGGCTGTTATATTTCCTTGATTTTCAATTGTAAAAGTGTTTGGAGTATTTTTTAAACCATCTTCATCACTCTTTGGTACTTCATTATTTAAAGTTATAGCTTTCATATCTTCTTTTATGACTAATCCAAAATTAGCTATACTTATATTTTGATTTCCACTTTTCTTTTCTACTCTTAAATAAGCATAACTACTACTTAATATTATTATTAAAATTAACGTTATTGATGCTATTATCATTAATATTTTTTTGTTTCTCATACTTACCTCTCTACTCTCTATTTTTATTATAAACCATCTCGTCCCTTATTTCAAATCAAATCATAAAAAACACATAAATTCTAGTTATATTCTACCAGCTTTATGTGTCTATATTTGTCAATTTTTATAGAAAGTAATTTAGGTACTATACCCCCCCTATTGTTGACAAATCGTTAACTTTTGTATCAAATGTATTTATCATAGTATCAACTACCTTTCTATCTTTAAGATAATTATACACTAGATTTTCTAATTTGGAAAGTTTTTTTAATCATTTTCTTTTAAATAAGTAATAGCATCTTGTAAGGTATCAACTGAAATAACTTCAATATCATACTTATATTTCTTTTTTGTATCCACTGCTTCTTGATAATTATCCTTTGGAACAAAGAAAATATCCGCTTTATTTTTAACAGCCCCCATTAATTTATATTTAACTCCTCCTATTTCTCCAACGTTTCCTTCAGAATCAATTGTTCCGGTTCCTACAATTTTTCTACCTTTAGTTAAGTCTTCAGGAATTAATCTATCATATATTGCAAGAGATAACATAAAACCACCAGATGGACCTGACTCATTCCACTTAAACTTTAATTCTATTTCAGGTTCGACTTCAAAGTCATAGACATTAACAAGATATAAACCAATTACCTTTTCATCATTAATTTCTTTTAATTTAGCATAACAATTAACTTCTTTTTCATTTCTTAAAACTTTTACATCTAAATTATCTCCAACCTCTAAAGTTTCTAAATACTCATGATACTCTTGATTATTAGAAACTGATACACCATTCACACTTACTAAAGTATCTCCTATTTTAATATTTGTATCACTTTCAGGGTCAACATAAATAACTTTATATTCATTACTTTTAATATCAACCTTTTTACCTGCCAAAGTATAAGCATTAATAATGGCATTTGAATTAGCTTCCTCTAAATAAAGTTTTTCTCTTTTATCGATATCCTTGGCTGTTTCACTATCTGAAATTTTATAACTACTAACTTTCTCCGTATCCCATTTATCAATTACTAAACTAAGTAAATAAGTTGGAATAGTTGCATTTATTTGTTTAACATAAGCAAGATTATAACTACCTTTCTCATTACTTTCAAGTTCAATCCTCTTTTCTAAATCAATGGTTCCTCCTCCAATATATATATAGTAAGGAAGTCTGAAAGTTAAAACAATTAATAAGACAAGAAAAAAGATAAGTTCTTTATAATTATTCTTAATAAAATTTTTAATACCATCATATATTTTAGTAAACATTACATTCATCTCCATTTAAATTATAACAAAAAAAGGTATATTTATGAAGAAAAAATTTAATTTATTAATTTGTTTAATTATTTTTTTAGTTTTATTTGAAATATTTGACCATTCAAATATTGTTATTAATACAATCTATGAAAGTACCAAGATTTGGTTTTATAACTTAGTTCCAACTATTCTTCCTATTTATATTATTGTTGATTTACTATTAAATTATAATGCTATTTCTTATTTATCAAGAATATTTGGTCCCTTAATGGAAAAAGGATTTAGGTTAAAGAAAGAAACTTCTTTTGTTTTTATTTTATCAACTCTATCTGGTTTTCCAAGTAATAGTAAATATTTAAAGAATATGCTTGATGACAATATAATTAATGAAAAAGAAGCCCAAAAAATTTTATTATTCACCCATTTTTCTAATCCATTATTTATTATTGAAAGTATTGGAGTCGCTTTTCTTAATAATAAAAAAGTTGGTATTCTTATATTAATTATTCATTATTTAACTAATTTTATAATTGGTTTTATTAACAGAAATTATTATGTTAATTTAGATAATAAAAAAGATATCATAGAAAAAAAGAAAGTAAATTTTACAACTTGTCTTTCTAATTCAATTTTAAATACCATTAAGATTTTATTTTTATTATATGGTATTATTACTTTCTTTATGGTTATTACCTCTTTAATTAAAGCTAATTTTCATTTTAATAATATGATTAATAGTATTATATGCGGTTTACTTGAAATGACTCAAGGAATTTACTTTATTTCAAATACTAATCTTGATTTAATTTTTAAAGCAACGATTATTACCTTTTTTATATCTTTTGGTGGATTAAGTATTCATATGCAAGTCTTTAGTATTTTAAGTGATTATAAAATAAAATATAAAGATTACTTTTTAGCAAGATTAATGCATGGTTTAATAGCTAGTAGTCTTGTATTCTTAATTCTTAATTTTATGTTATAGCAAATTTTATTTTAAATAACTCATCAAGATTACGATGTCTAAAAACAATTTCTAAACTATATAAATTATTAACAGTATCTTCATGATAGTTAATATCTTCAATCGTTACAAAGCCATCTTCACTTCCAGGCACTATATAATCAACTGAATCATAAGTTATACCTACTTGATAATCTTGACTATGAATAACTAATGGATATTCTTTAGTACTAGTTACTAATCGATAATTATTATCATCTATTCTTTTCATTGAAGTAACCCGTGCATTTCTATCCGCTGCACTTAATATATCATCATAGATAATTTTAGTTACATTATTTTTATAATTAGTCATTTCGGTTAATAATTCTTCATAATTACTTCTATCTCGATAAACATAAGTAACATCTGTAATTGTTGCCATGATAATAACAACTAATACCATCGTTAATAAAAGTTCAACCGTTGTAAAACCTTTTTTATTCATAATAGCACCTCAATTATATATTAATTATATAATAAGTTTTAGAAATTGTAAATTTTAAAATCTTATTTTTTTATAGTAGTTACTAAAACTAAAAACTTTTCATCTTTAGCATATGGAAAAGTATATTCATCTTCTAACCATTCCATTGGATAATCTTTTTTTGTTTTTAAAGCATTAGAATCAGGCTTGGTTTCTGAAGTATTATCATGGTTTAGTGTACAAGTATCATATTCACAATATTCAAATTTAGAATAATTTGTAACTAATATCGCATAACCAATATTTGAGTTGTTACTTTCTTGTAAATAAGTTTCGATTCTCTTTATATCTTCTAGATAAGCTACTCTAATTGTTTTACGACAACTTTGGTTTGACAATTCATACTTTTGAGTATCATCATTAAATATTTTTATTTTACAACCCTGATGTTTGTATTTTAATTCAATTGGTATAACTTTATTATCGGAAAATCTTACTAACATATCAACATGTCTATTATCTTTGTCATTATCATTAGGAAATTTGTGTTCCATAATTACTTTAACATTTTTATATCTTTTCTTTACAGCCATCCCCATGCAAAATTGTAAATCACCTTCTAGAGTAAAACCCGCTCTATCTTTTTTTAAAGTTTTAATAACTTCTCTAATATCAAAATTCTCTTCACTTACTTCTTTTCTCATAAACTACCTACTATATTTATTACTTTTCTAACTCTTCCTCAATTCTGATTAATTCATTATACTTACAAATTCTATCTGTTCTTGACATAGAACCAGTTTTTATTTGACCTAAATCAAGTCCTACAGCAAGAGAGGCAATCGTGGTATCTTCTGTTTCACCACTTCTATGAGAGATAATCGTTTTATAACCATGACTTCTTGCTAGTTTAATTGTTTCTAATGTCTCGGTTATGGTTCCAATTTGATTAACTTTTAAAAGAATAGCATTACCAGCCTGATTATCAATACCTTTTTGTAAACATTTAATATTAGTTACAAATAAATCATCTCCAACTAATTGAATTTTATCACCTAATTTTTTGGTAATTAATCTAAATCCTTCCCAATCATTTTCATCAACTGGGTCTTCAATAGAAATAATTGGATATTTTCTTACTAGTTCTTGATAATAATCAATTAATTCTTCTGTTGTTAAAACTTTATTTTCTCCTTTTAATTCATATTTACCATTGTTATAAAATTCACTAGCTGCAACATCAATTGCTAAATTAACATCAATTCCTGGTTTGTAACCAGCTCTTGTAATTGCTAAAACAATTAAATCAAAGCCTTCGGAATTACTTTTTAAATTAGGAGCAAAACCTCCTTCATCTCCAACCCCGGTGGCATACCCTTTTTCTTTTAAAACTTGTTTTAAAGTATGAAATACTTCTGAGCCAATTCTAACTCTTTCCTTGATAGTATCAGCATTTGGAATAATCATATATTCTTGAAAATCAAGATTATTGTCAGCATGAGCACCTCCATTAATGATGTTCATCATTGGTCTTGGTAAAGTAGTTCCGTTTCCAATATATTTATATAAAGGTACTTTTTTAGCATTTGCTGCGGCTTTTAAAGCGGCCATTGAAATACCTAATATGGCATTAGCACCAAGTCTTGCTTTGGTTTCCGTTCCATCAAGTTCAATCATGGCTTTATCAAGTGCTTCTTGATTAAAAACATCCATGCCAACTACTAAGTTTTTAAGTTCATTATTAACATGAGATACAGCTTTTAATACTCCTTTTCCTTGGTATCTTGCTCCTCCATCTCGAAGTTCCAAGGCTTCTCTTTCACCAGTTGATGCTCCACTTGGAACACTAGCTCTACCCATCACTCCATTTTCTAAAATTACATCAACTTCAACCGTTGGATTTCCCCTTGAATCTAATATTTCTCTTCCTATTACATCAGTTATTTTCATAATTTAATTTCCTTTCTATTTATTAACACTTTCTATTTTTTGAAGTTCAAATCGATATTTTTGTTTTACATCCGGATACTTCACATGGTCAACTTCGGATATAAACATCTTAAGTGGCCTTGCATATAACTTATAGTCTCCATATAAAGCCCTATATATAACTAATTCTTCTTTCGTTTCTGAATGAATTGCTATATCTAGAACTAAATAATAATCACCTTTAAAATGTTTATAGATTTGATTTTTAACAACTTCCATTTTTATATGCTCCTACTAACTCTTTGAACTCATCTCCTCTTTCTTCACACTCCTTGTATTGGTCCCATGAAGCAGAGGCTGGGCTCAATAATATTATATCATCATCATGCGATACTTCAATTGCTTTTTTAAATCCTTCTTTTAAAGTTTCAAATATATGACACTCTATATGTAAACTATTAGCCATATCTTTAACTCTTTCTCTGCACTCGCCTATTCCTATTATAACCCGGACTTTCTTTAAATAATCTTTTAATTCATAAAAATCTTGTCCTCTTTCAAGTCCTCCTAAAAATAGAACTATTTCATTATCAGGAAAAGCACTTAAAGCAATCTGTGAACATTTAATATTGGTAGCTTCGGTATCATTATAAAATTTTCTGTTATTAACAACATCAACTAATTCTAAACGATGAGTAACTCCCCTAAAGTCTTTTAAAACTTTTCTAATTATATCAGTTGGAACTCCTAGTAACTTAGAAATTGTAATTGCACCTAATACATTCTCAACATTATGGATTCCTTTAATAATTAAATCACTTCTATTTATAATAAATTCATCATGATAATATAAATCATTATCTTTTAAATAACTATCAGCCTCTTTTTTACTTGAAAAGTATAATTTTTGACTTTTAATATCTTTAGTATATTCTAAACTATCTTGATTTTCTAAATTTAATATAGCATAGTCATCTTTTGTTTGATTTTGAAACAACTTAATTTTAACTTTTTTATAAGTCTCATAGTCTCCAAAGAAATCAATATGAGCAGGACTTAAATTTGTTAAAAGAGCAATATTTGGATTAAAAGTTTTTAAATTAGCAAGTTGTTGGCAAGACACTTCCATTACTAAAATATCTCCTTCTTTGATATTATCAAGAATACTACATAAAGGATAACCAATATTTCCTGCTAAATGAGTATTTTTATAATATTCCTTTACAATATTGTACGTTAAGGTAGTAGTCGTTGTCTTGCCGTTAGTTCCGGTAATGGCAATTAATTTGACATTTTTAGGAAGCAAATTAAACCCAACTTCTACTTCATTAATAACAGGTATTTTTAATTCATTAGCCTTTAATACATACTTATGGTCATTTCTAATTCCTGGATTTTTTACTAGATAATCAACACTTTCATCAAGTAAATTATCAGGATGGCTTCCTAAAACTATTTTAACTTTTAAACCTCTAAGTTCTTCTAATTTATCCTTATCTAGTTTACTTTCATCTTTATTATCATTAAGAATAACTTGACATCCTAATTTAACAAGTGTTTTACAACAAGCATATCCACTTCTAGCCATTCCTAAAACTAAGACTTTTTTATTTTCAAACATACTATCACCACTTATAATTATATTATTAATAAGGTTAATTGTAAACGATATTTGACAAAATTAAGAGATTAATCTAAAATGATTTTGGTGATATTATGTTATTTGCTAGTAATAATTTAGGAAAAGTTCAAGATGTAGAAGAAATTTTAAAGTGTAAAGTATTATCTTTAAAAGATATTGATAGGAAAATCGAAGTAAAAGAAATAGGAGAAACTTTTATGGATAATGCTATTTTAAAAGCTAAAGAAATATATAAATTAACTAATATCCCAACGATAGCTGATGATAGTGGCCTAGAAATACCTTCTTTAAATGGTTTTCCAGGGGTAATGACTAATCGGTTTTTAGGTCCTAATAAAACTGATAGTGAAAAAAATCAAGCCATCTTAAAAATGATTAAAGGAAAGAATCGCACTTGTTATTTTGTTTGTTCAGTTGCTTATTTTGATGGTATTAATTTAGAAACTTCCGAATATCGTTTAGAGGGAATGATTGCAGAATCAGAAAAAATTGGTAATGGTTTTGGCTTTGATAGTATCTTTTTATATAAAGGAAAATATCTATCTGATATGTCTTTAGAAGAAAAAAATCTAATAAGTCCTAGAAGAAATGCTATTTTAAACCTTAAGAAGCAGAAAAATT
>CANQJD010000041.1 GCA_947624175.1 uncultured Bacilli bacterium | reverse complement strand
TTTCATAAGTTTTTAATAAGTGTAGCCTCAAGAACAGGAGAAGTATTAAATTATAATTCTTTAGCAGAAGATGCTGGTATAGATGAAAAAACAGCTAAAAATTGGTTATCAATTTTAGTAAATAGTGATTTAGTTTATTTACTTGAACCTTATTTTTCAAGTGAACTTAAAAGAGCAACTAAAACTCCAAAGATATATTTTATGGATACAGGACTTTGTTCTTATTTATGTGGATGGGAGAATTCTACAACTTTAATGAATAGTAGTGTTTCAGGTCATTATTTAGAAACATTTGTAATAAGTGAACTAGTTAAAAATAAAAATAATGCTGATAGTAACTTAAATTATAATCTTTATTACTATCGAGATAAAGATGGAAAAGAAATAGATTTAATTATTTCATTTAATAATACTTTATATCCATTTGAAATTAAAAAGACAGCTACTCCTGATAAATCAATGATAAAACATTTTAATATTTTAAATAATACTAAAAAAGATATTGGAAATGGTGGTTTAATTTGTCTTTGTCCTGATATTATACCTATTGATGATGCTAATAAAGCAATTCCAATATCTTCAATATTATAAAAAAATTACATTACTTCATTTACTTGATATATTTTAGATAAATGAGTAGAATTATCAAGAATAGTTACTAAAACCTTTAAATTTTTAATATCACCTGATGCATGAATTATATAATGTTTATCATTTATTTTACCTAGATATAACATAACATGACCAGATTGGAATAAAAGAGAAGGTTCGGTGTTTTCAATTAACTTTAACTTATCTTGATTACTTTTACCTTCTAGATTAGTTATAGTACCAATACTTTTGTTTTGCTCTTTGGTATTTCTTGGAAAATAAATACCAAAAGTTCTATAAATATTAGATACATAACTAGAACAATCAACATTATTATCAAGACCTGACCAAGAATAAGGAGTGTTTTCATATTTAAAAGCCTGAATTATAACATTTCTTTTTGTATATTCAAGATAACCAATATGGGCTTTATCTCTTGAAATAGTTACTTTATCATAATCTAGGTAACCATCTTTATCTTTTTTAGGTAAAGCTATTAAATAACCATCTTGAGTTGTTTCAAGATAAGGAAGTTTAACACTCATATCTAAAACTTTATTCTCAATAATTACTTTACTATCAGTTACAACAATAAAATCTTTTGAATTAAATAAATCTTCATTCTTATTATTTATAATAGCAATACTATCTTTTTTAACCCAACCAGCATAAGTAGGAGAGATAACAAAGTTCCAAACTTTATCTAAACTTTCATGAAGAATTAAAACATTAGTTCCAACTAATAATTCGGTTTCTTGTAACATATCAAAGTTATTTAGAGTATTAGTTTCATAAAAATGAATATCACTTGGGAAAGACCTTAAATTGCTTCTTTCAACAATTATTCCTTTAATAGCATTAGTATCTTTAAGATTATCTAGATTTCGATTATTTAAAATTACTTTAGTATCATTTGAAGAAATAGGTGTAGTACCATTATATTTAGGAAGAGTTGGTAATTTATAAGCATTAATAAGTTTTAAAATTTCATCTTTTGTCATACTTTTAATACTATCTAAATCATACATAGAATTAGAGCTTTTAAAGATATCTTCATTTAAAGTATTAATGTCAGCCTGGTTTTTTAAAATTTTATTATCCATATTATCAATATATTCTTTAGCATTATCAGGAATAACCTCAATATATTCACTTGAAAAGGTTTCTTCAACTTGATTATTTTCTTGTTGTAATGGTTTATTATTTAAAAATAAGAAAATAATAGCAGTTATTATTAAAATAGATAAAATTCCTATTATTAGTTTTTTCATCCAATCACCTATCATTATTGTATACCTAAATTAAAAAATTATAAATAGTAATTCAAAAAATAACTATTTCATGATATACTAGAGTAAAGAATAGAGGTGGTACGATGGATATAATCTTTTTACTATTAGGTCTTTTTGCCATTATTAAGGGATCCAATTATTTAGTAGATGGTTCAGTGTCCCTTGCTAAATTTTTAAAAGTACCAACTTTAGTTATTGGACTTACAGTCGTTGCTATTGCAACTGGTATTCCAGAAATAGCCATTAGTATCACTTCATCTTTTAAAGGTTCTAATGAAATATTACTTGGTAATTTACTTGGTTCTAATATGTTTAATATATTATTTATATTAGGATTACTGGCTCTTATTAAACCTTTATATATTAAAAGAGAAATTATTATTAAAAACTATTTATTTGCTCTTTTATCATGTTTTGTTTTATTCATAATTTCTTATGATGTTTATTTTGGAGATAGTAGTGCTAATATTATTACTAGAAGTGAAGGAATCTTACTTCTTTGTTTTGCTGGAATCTTCTTATATTCAACTATCCTTGGGGCTATGAATGAAAAGAAAATGAAAACTAAAAGAGAAAAATTTACTTTTAAAGATGTAATTAAAATAATTTTTGGAGTAATTTTAGTTGGAATAAGTGCAGATGTTATTGTTGAAAGTGCTATTAATATAAGTGCATCTTTAGGAATAGGTGAACATATTATAGGATTAACTATAATTGCTGTAGGAACAAATTTACCTGAGTTAGTAACTTCGGTTGTTGCTGTTCGAAAAGGAGAGATGGATATTGCCGTTGGTAATTTAGTAGGTACTAATATCTTTAACTTATTTCTAATGTTAGGTCTTGCTGCAACCATTAATCCGATTGTAATAGATACTTTATCATTTATAGATATTATTATTCTTGCTATTGTAAGTTTTATCGTTTATATCTTTATTCAACATAAAAAAGATATTAGTAGATTAGAAGGAATAATCATGATAGTTTTATATATAATTTATATTTTATATGTGGTGATTAGATGAATTATTATTTAGATAAAGAAGAAGTATTAAAAAAATTAAAAACGAGTATAAATGGTTTAAGTTCTAAAGAAGTTTTAGAAAGACAAAAAAGATATGGGAAGAATGTTTTGCCTAAAAAGAAGCAAGATGGAATATTTAAAATATTTTTAAGACAAATAATTGATCCTATTGTTTTAATTTTGTTAGTAACCATTATCTTTTCTTTTGTAACTCGAGAGTATTTTGATATGTTTGCTATTATTTTGATTGTGTTAATAGATTTAATCATGGGAACTATTCAAGAATATACCGCGATTAAAAAGGCTTTAAGTTTAGAAAATATTATTAAAGTTAAGTGTAAGGTTTTAAGAGATAATAAAGAAGTAATAATTGATTCAGATGAATTAGTTATTGGAGATATTGTTTATTTAGAGTCTGGTAATAAGGTATCAGCTGATTTAAGAATCTTAGAAGATTATAACTTAACGGTTGATGAATCCGTTTTAACCGGAGAAAGTATAGCCGTTTATAAAGATAGTAAAGAAGTTAAGAAAGATGCTAGTATATTTGAAAGAAGTAATATTTTATATGCTGGTTGTATGGTATTAACCGGAAGATGTGTCTCTGTGGTTATTGGGGTTGGGGTTGATACCGAACTTGGTAAAATTGCTAGTAGTGTTAGTAATACCAAAGAGACTAAATCACCTTTAACAATTAGAATTCAAAAGTTTTCAAAACAAATTAGTTTAATTGTTATTGGAATGGCTATTATTCTTACCATTTTATTAGTTTTAAAAGGGAATAGTGTAAATGATGTTTTCATGTTAGTCGTTGCTTTATCAATTTCAGCTTTACCTGAAGGGTTACCTCTAGCTTTAACAATGGCTTTAACAATAGCATCAAGTCGGATGTTAAAGAAAAATGTTATTGTTAAAAAATTAAATTCGGTTGAATCACTTGGAAGTTGTACCTTGATTGCTAGTGATAAAACGGGAACTTTAACCGTTAATGAACAAACGGCTAAAATGTTAGTATTACCAAATGGCAAAGAATTTGAAGTAACGGGAAGTGGTTATAATTTAGATGGTCATGTAATTATTAATGATAAAGAAGATACAAATAGTGTTTTAGAATTAATTAAATTAGGTCTTATTAATAATGAAGCAAGTTTAGAAGTAAGAGATAAGGAAGTTGAATACCAAGGAGATTCCATTGATGTTGCCTTTTTAACTTTGGCTTTAAAAATGGAAGTAAAGAAAAATGATATTGAAATAGTTAAAATAATTCCTTATGAATCAGTTAATAAATATTCAGCCGTTTTTTATAAGATAAAAGGTGACAAAAATTTATATTGTACGGTGAAAGGTTCAGTTGAAAAAGTCCTTAGTTTTGTAAATACTATGCAAGTTGATGATAAAGTGATTGATTTAGATATAGAACTTATTAAAAAGCAAAATGAAGAATTAGCTCGAGATGGATATAGAGTAATTGCTCTTGCTAGTTCTAAAGTTAAATCAGATGAATATTTAGAAAGTGATATTTGTAATTTAACTTTTAAAGGGTTAGTTGGTTTCATTGACCCAGTTCGGGCTGATTGTAAAGAATCAATAAGTGAATGCTTAAAAGCCGGAGTTAAAGTTGTTATGATAACGGGTGACCATCCATTAACATCATTTAAAATTGCTAAAGATTTAGGAATTATTGAAAATAAAAATCAAGTAGCAAGTTCTTTAGAAATCGAGAAAAAATTACAAGAAGGAAAACTGGAGTTTGATGAATATATTAAAGAAAAACGGGTATTTGCAAGAGTTACACCACTTCAAAAATTAGAAATAGTTAATGCATATAAAAGAATAGGGGAGTTCGTGGCTGTCACAGGAGATGGAGTAAATGATGCACCAGCCTTAAAGTCTGCGAATATTGGAATTGCAATGGCAAGTGGAAGTGACGTTAGTTTGGAAACCTCGAATATGATTTTAGGTGATGATAAGTTCTCTTCAATTGTGCTTGGAATCGTTGAAGGAAGATGTGCTTATAGTAATATTAGAAAAGTTACTTATATGTTAATTTCTTGTGGTTTAGCTGAAGTCTTATTCTTCTTTCTTTCCATGTTCTTTAACTTACCTTTACCACTTTTAGCCATTCAACTTTTATGGTTAAATATTGTGACGGATGGTTTGCAAGACTTAGCCTTATCATTTGAAGAAGCTGAAAGTGATATCATGGATTATAAACCCCGAAATCCTAAAGAAAATTTATTTGATAAAGTTTTAATTAAAGAAGTATTAGTATCTGGAATAACAATTGGAGGAATTGTTTTCTTAATTTGGATTTATTTAATTAATATTTTAAAATTTGATATTAATATATCAAGAAGTTATATTATGATATTAATGGTTTTTATGCAAAATATTCATGTTTTAAATTGCAGGAGTGAAAATAAATCAATATTTTCTAATGAAATTAAAAAGAATCCATTAGTTATCTTTAGTATTGTATCATCTATTATTTTACAAATTATAATTATGAGAATACCATTCTTGGCTAAGTTTTTTAAGATGGAAATAGTTCCATTTAAAGATATAATTGTATTATTTATTATTTCTTTAATAATTCTACTTATAATGGAATTATATAAATATTTAAAATATAAAGATATTGATTAATTAGTTTAAAAATATTGTTTAAATTTAGAAGTAATGGTATAATACATATGAGTTTAGGTGATGACTATGAAAAAGATTAAAAGTTTATTAATTGCTTTTATATGCCTTTTTATGTTTTTTATGAACATTAATATTGTTAGAGCTGAAGAATATGCAGATTGCTATTATAATTATACTAATTCTTCAGATAAAGATTTTAAATTTCAAAAAGGTTTTAATAAAGGAAATGCTGCTTTAATCGTTCAACTTGTATATCATAGTAAAAATGTACCAGAACCTATTTTAGATGCTAGATTAGTTAATGCATCTGATGTTGATTTTTCTAATGGTTATGATGATGAATTTAAGTTGTCATATTCATCTTTAAATTGTTTAAGTACTTCAACTATTTGTATTAATCAATTAGGTAATTCAAATATAAATTTATTTTATAGTGATGGGTCTAATAAATTATCTTGTCCAAATTTATATTTATTAAAGAAAAATCATACGACTGGAAGACCTAATTACTATTTTTCGGTTCTATCTTCAACTTCTGGTTTAGGTAATATAGAATATGATGAAGCTCACACCTTATCACCTGATTCTAAATATTCAAGTGTTAAAAATGAGAATACTTCATCAGGTTCTCCGGGATCTTCTGGCTCAAGTAATTCTGAAAAATTAAAATCTTGTCAATATAAATATACTAATTATCCATATGGTGGTTCTTCATTAACTGGTACATTAGGTTTTTCAATTTTAAAAAATGGTAGTGTATCTCAAATAGTTGCAAGTGGTGGATTACAAAATACAAAATTTAAATATAGTGGAGGAACATTAAGTGAGTGCCCAACTTATTTAAATTTTACTAATAATGCTTTTGGTGGAGATGAGATTACATTTAGTAAAACTGATAATGCAAGTCAAGCAGATGCAACTTATATAAGTGAAGTGACCGGAAGTGATAGTGAAATATTTTTATCTTATTTAGCTTACAATAGTTCTAATGCTCCTAAAATTGTTTTATTAAAAAGAGGAAATTCAATTTATGCTGAAACAAGAAAAGGTAATACACAAACTGGAGAAGTTATTACAATTAACAATATATCAGATTATGATTTTGATAGTCAAAATTCTAAAAATTATCCAACTTGGATTAATTCTATTGAAGATGAAAATGGAAAAACTATTGCTTATGAATTTTCTAAAAGTCGAGATGAATTAAGTAAATTTAATTATATTTGTCAAGAAAAAATCTTTAAGCTTTATGGAAGCGAGAGTGATCCAAACGAGACTTGCTTATCATTATTTGGAGAAGATTTCTTAATATTTTTAAATAATAATGTTTTTACAATAGTAAGACTTGCTATACCATTACTTTTAATTTTATTTACAACATTTGATTTTGCAAAAGTAATCTTTATTGATGATAAAGATGGTATTCAAAAAGCTGGTAAAAGATTTGGAAAGAGACTTGTTGCAGCAATTTTAATCTTCTTAATACCACAGATTTTAGTTTGGTTAGCTAATATTATTGGAGCTGATAAAGTTAATGAATGTGCTGATTGGATGGAACATAATAAAGGTGAAATTAATAGTATAACTGATAGTGAATAAAAGGAGAAAAAATGAAGAAATTTAAAATTTTATTATTTATTTTTATATTTTTTATTGATATTAATATAGTTGAAGCAGATAGTTTAAAGTGTTCATATTCTTATGTATTTAATAAATCAGCAAATTTAGCAATTACTTTTGAAGTTATATATGATGGTTCAGATATTAAAATAGAAAAAACGATTAGTAGTAGTTCAAATGTAACAACAACTACTAATTTACCTTCTAAACTTCAAGATACTAATATTCGAGATGATAATGGTAAATTATCTTGTCCTACTTTTTATGCTAAAACTAATATTAAATCATCTGGTAGAAATGTTAATTACGATATTGATTTCAGTGTTAATGCTAGAAAAGATGGATATGATAAAATTGTTCCTTTTGATTCAGATATAAAAGATACGTCTTCTAGTGGATCATCATCTGGAAGTTCATCAAGTGGAGGTTCATCAAGTGGTGGTTCTTCATCTGGAAGTTCGGGAAATAGTAGTGGAATTAAACATACATGTGTATATTCTGATTCTGAAAAAGGAAATGTCTTTTCATTTTCAATAAATAATAATAACAAAATAGTTGATTATGCTGGACTTGGTAGTTATGGAGATTATTCTTTTGTTTTTAGTAATACAGATAATTGGTCAAATTGTCCTCAATATATCAAAGTTAATGCTTGTTCTAGTATGCAACAATATGGAGTAAAATTATGTAATGTTGAAGCCAATGATAGTTCAGGAACTTGGTTTCATAATGGTTCAGGAGTTACAACAAGTGGAAGTGATAAAGACTTAATAGTTAGATATTTGGCATATAATTCTAAGGGAAATGCTGTTCAAATTTTAAAAAGTTCAGATGGTTATAGGGTAGTTGTTGATAATGCTGAAATAACTGTTAATAATAAATCTGATTATACTGCTGCTTTTACTGGTTATGACGTTGAAAATTATCCAACCTGGATTCATTCTATTGAAGATGAAAATGGAAAAACGATTGCTTATGAATTTTCTAATAGTAGAAATGAATTAAGTAAAGTTAATTATATTTGTCAAGAAAAAATCATTAAACTTTATGGAACTGGTAAAAATGATCCAAATGAGACTTGCTTATCATTATTTGGAGAAGATTTCTTAATATTTTTAAATAATAATGTTTTTACAATAGTAAGACTTGCTATACCATTACTTTTAATTTTATTTACAACATTTGATTTTGCAAAAGTAATCTTTATTGATGATAAAGATGGTATTCAAAAAGCTGGTAAAAGATTTGGAAAGAGACTTGTTGCAGCAATTTTAATCTTCTTAATACCACAGATTTTAGTTTGGTTAGCTAATATTATTGGAGCTGATAAAGTCAATGAATGTGCTGATTGGCTGGAACATAATCAAAGTACAATTACGGATATATCTAGTGATGAATAATTTTATCCACCATAAATGGTGGATTTTTCATGGAATAAATCTTTTATATGTTTATAATGTCTAATCGTGGTAATTAAAATATTAATTCCGGAACTAATAAGTAAACTATAAAGACCAATATTTTTAATAAAACTTAAAAGAAATAAGAAAACAGTTTTAAAAATAATACCAATAAAATTATCATACATTACATCTTTAGCTCGATTAGTTGCTTGAAGAAAAGCAGAAAGTGGGGCTTCAACATAATAAAGAATAAAGATAAAAGCAATTTTTCTGATATAATCAGCACCATGTGAAGTTTTATATAAGAAATTTAAGAAAATATTTGGAAACATAATAATAAGAATTGTCGCAGGAATACCAATTAATAACGAAAAAAATAAAGCTTGTTTTAACTTCTTTTTAATATAAGAATAATTTTTGTTAGCATATTCTCTTGAAATAACCGGAAGAAGAGCATTTGAAATAGCATTTGTAAAAAAGCCTGGTAAAAGTAAAATAGGCATGACAAAGCCATTGATAACCCCATATTGAGTTGTAATATAGGTAGTTGAATAACCATTTAAAGTGAGAACATAAGTTAAAATAATTGGTTCAAAGAAATAAGAAATTGTTCCTATGATTCTTGTAGCAGTAGTTGGAAGAGCCGTTTCTAAAACATTAATAGAACTTCTAAAACTAGGTTTTAAGTCTTGTTTTTCAATTTTAAACTTTTTAGGTAAAAAGAAGATTAAGACAATACTTGAGACAAGTTCTGATAAAACATTTATTAAAATAAGAGAAGTGGTTGTAAAAACTAAACCAAATTTTAATATATTAGGTAGAATTAGTAACATGAATAAGAGTCTTACCATTTGTTCCGATAAATTACTAGTTACATGAGGTATCATTCTTTCTTTACCAAAAAAGAATCCTCTTAGAATACTTGATAAACTATCAAATGGTAACACAAGACTAATTGCTAAAATAGGAAAATAAGCATTTTCATTCTTTAAAAGATTAAAAGCAATAAAACGACTTGTAAAGATTAAAAAAATAGTTAATAAAATATTAATTAGAATGGAAATTGGTAAAATTGAAAATAAAATTCGCTTAGGACTATCTTTGTTTTCACTGACAACTTTGGAAATTCCAGTTGCAAATCCAAGTTGACTAATAGCCATCATTAAAGAAAAAGTTGGCATAACTAACATATATAAACTAATAACTTCTAAGGATGAGTTTCTCGTCATGATAACTCGAATTAAAATACCTAAAAATTTTGTTAATAATCCACCAATCATTAAAATAATGGTACTTTTAATAAATGTTTCTTTTTTCATATTAAAATATATGAAAATTTTTTAAAAAAATGGCTAAATTTTAAAATAATATGATATAATTAACAAGATAGGAGTTGTTAAATATGAAATTTTTACAAGTATTTATTTTAGGAATAGTACAAGGAATAGCTGAGTTTTTACCTATTTCATCAAGTGCTCATTTGATAATTTTTAGAGATATTTTTGGAATTGGTTCTTTTTTAACTGGTAATTATGAAATGAGTTTTGATATTGCCCTACATTTTGGTACCTTACTTGCTATTTTAGTCTATTTCTTTAAAGACTTTTTAAAGATGATAAAAGATGGTTTTACTAAGGGAGTTAAAACAACTGATGGGAAGATTTTATGGTATATTGTAGTTGCAACCATACCAGCAGCTATCGTTGGAGTATTATTTGAAGATATAGTTGATGAGTTTTTTAGAAGTAACTATGTTTTAATTTGTATTTGTTTAGCGGTTATGGGCATTATTATCTATTTATGTGATAAGTTAAATAAACAAACTAAAACATTCAAGGAAATGAAATTAAAAGATGCTATAATCATTGGTTGTAGTCAAGTTTTAGCTTTAATTCCAGGATTTTCAAGAAGTGGAACCACGATTGCAGCAAGTCGAGTTTTAAATATGAAAAGAGAAGATGCAGCTAAGTTTTCTTTCTTCTTATCAGCACCAGTTGTAGCCGGGGCTGTTGCAATCAAAGTATTAAAGGGTGATATGATAGAACTTATTACTTTTAATCCTACCATGTTTATAGTAGGTGTTGCTGTTTCATTTATATCAGGACTTTTATGTATTAAATTCTTACTTAAATATATTAAAAGTCATGATTATAATATTTTCATGTGGTATCGTTTAGGAATTGCTTTACTTGCTTTAGTTGTCCTTTTATTTAAATAGAGGATTTTATGGATAGGTTATTATATATCTATGATAAATATAAAAAAGCAATTAATTTATTTTTTATTGTAGTAGTAATATCATTAGTAGTTGGAATAGTATGTCTTAAATTAAATTATAATAATCCTTCAAATAATGAAATATCAAATGAGATATCTATAGACAAAATAGTTTTATTTGGTAATAATATAATTGAAATTAATAAAGGGGATAAATATGTTGAACCTGGGTATTATGCTATTACGAATACAGGAGAAATAAAAAAAGATGATATTTTAGTAAATTCGAATCTTAATACTTCAAAAGCAGGAACTTATACAATTAAATATACGATTGGTAATAAAACGATTACAAGAACAATTAAAGTTTTAGAAACCAAAAATCCTATTTCAGATATTACCTTTGAACTTCAAGGTGATAACATGATAGTTCTAGAACAAGGAATGGAATATCAAGAACCAGGATTTTTAGCCTATGATGATGAGGGTAATGACTATCGTAATCAAGTAATTGTAAGTGGGAATGTTGATAATAATAATCCAGGTACTTATGAATTAACTTATACATTAACACTAGATGATAAGGTATATGAATTAACAAGACAAGTGATAGTTAATAATTCTATAATCGATGCAACTGTTACACTTGATAATTCTGATTATACCAATAATGATGTGTCGGTTACTATTAATGTTACAGGAAATAACTTTTCTTATGTTAGATTACCAGATAGTACTTACTCTGAAAATTTAACAACAAATTATAACATTAGTTCTAATGGAACTTATACTTTTTATATCTATGATAAGAATTCTAATTATATTGTTCGAGAAATTAATATTACAAATATTGACAAAGATATTCCAAGTGGAAGTTGCAAAGCCATTTATCAAAAAGGACAAACCAGTATAAGTGTTACAGCAAGTGATAATACAAGCGGAATAAAAAATTATTATTTTTATGGTGATAATAGATTATTATTACAATCAAGTAAAAAAACTTATAATGTCTCTAGTAAATTAACAAGTGCTTATGTTTTAATTTATGATAAGGCTGGTAACTACAAGCAAGTTAATTGTGAAATTGAAATACCTTATAATTTAGAAGTTCATTTTATAAATGTAGGAAGAGAAGATGCTATCGTAATTAGAGATAGTTCAAAAACGATTTTTATTGATGGAGGAAGTTATAATAAAGGTGATAAAATAACTAATTATTTAAAAGATTTAGGAGTTACACATATTGATGCTATAATTGGTTCCCATTTACATTATAATCATATTCAAGCACAGGCTGCTCTTTTAAAGAATTTTACAGTTGATAAAATATATTATCCTCAAGATTTAAATACTTGTTATAGTAAATACTGTGATAAGAATGACCAAAAGTATATATTAGATGCTATTAAAAAATATAATAAAAGTATAACGATTATGAAAGTTGGAGATAGTATTGATATAGGGGATATGAATATTTATTGTATAGGACCTATTTCTTTTCAAACGAAGAGTCAAAATAAATATCGGCAAAATTATAATTCCCTAAATTTTATTCTTACTTATGGTAGTAATAAATTCTTATTTACAGGAGATTATGTTCAATATTCTAATATCTTAAAAAAATTTGATAAAAGTATGTTAGATGTTGATGTTCTTAAATATCCTCATCATGGTAATGCTTCACTTAGTAAATCTTTTGTAAATGCTATAAGTCCAAAATATGTTATATTAACTAATTCTAGAGATGAATTATCAAGTCGAAGTGAGAAAAGTTATTTAGCCAATGTTGGAGCCAGTTTCTATTATAGTTATAAACATGGAAATATATTGATTACTAGTGATGGGGCTAATTTAACAATTAAGACGAATGTTAAAGCAAGTGATTATAAAAGATAAAAAAAATAGAAAAAAAACTAAAAAAAGATTGATTTTATCTTCTTTTTTTGTTATTATTTTATTATAATAAACTAGAATAGATTGGGAGATGGATTTTTATGTTTAAAGATTTTGATTTTAGTTGGTTTACAACCACACCAGGGATATTAACTTGTTTAGGTATTTTATTAATAATAATATCAATTATTATATTTATTTCTTCCTTAAGAGGAAGTAAGAAAAAAGATAGTGAAGAGGCTACTAATGTTGAAGCCCCAATTCCAGATGTTACAACTGATGTAAATGGAGTAGTTCAAACTCCAGGTGTAGTTACAGAGACACCTGTTCAAGTTGCAACTCCAGAGCCGGTTGCTCCAGTAACTCCAGTAGTTCCAGCCCCAGAGGTAACACCAGTAGCACCAACTCCTGTAACTCCGACTGTAGCACCTATTGCACCTACACCTGTTGAACCAGTTGTGGCTCCAGAAGTACCAGTTACTCCAGTAGTGGAGACACCCGTTGCTCCAGTTATGCCAAGCGTTGCACCTGTAATGCCTGAAGTAGCTCCAGCACCTATTAATATTGCTCCACCAGTAGAGCCAGTTGTAGCCCCAGCCCCAAGTGCTGTCATGCCAAGTGTTGAACCAGCTGTAGCTGTACCACCAGCACCAGCTCCTGTTCCAACTCCAGCTGTTGAACCAACACCTATGCCTACTACTTTACCATTTGATGGAACCCAAATTCCTGTTACTAATGTAGCAGCACCAACTGAAGTAAAAAAAGAAGATATTGAATCATTATAGAAAGGAATGATATCATGAATATAGTTGATATAATAGTAATACTATTTTTAATTGCCTCAGGTGTAGTAGGATGGAAACGTGGATTTTTTAAAGAATTAGTCATGGTTGTTGGAACCATTTTGGTTTTCTATTTTGCTTATAAACTTAAAAATTCTTTAGGAGAGTTTTTACTATTAAGATTACCTATATTTGATTTTCCAAATTTATTTAAAGGTGCAATTGTTTTAAATGTTTTAGTATATCAATTACTTTCCTTTGTAATTATTCTAGCAATTTTATTAATAGTTTATAATATTGTTCTTTCAATTACCGGATTATTTGAAAAATTACTTAAAATTACTGTTATATTAGCTATACCATCTAAAATATTAGGTTTTATACTTGGTGTATTAGAAGGATATGTTATTTCCTTTGTAATTTTATTCTTCTTAAGTCAACCAGCTTTTAGTTTTGATTTATTCATGGATAGTAAGTTTAGTAATACTATTCTATCATCATCACCAGTGTTAACTAATATAACTCAAGATACGGTTGATTTAGTAAATGATATCTATGAATTAAAAGATGAAACTAATCCTGATATATTAAATACTAAAATACTTGATATGATGTTAGATAAAGGTATTGTTAAATATGATGTTATAGAAGAATTACATGAAAAGAAGAAAATTGATTTTAATGGAATCGAAAGTGTTTTAGAAGAACATAAAGGAGATAAATGATAAAATATTTAGAAAAAGATTTTGATAATGAAATCAAAGATAAAAAAATATTAGTTGACTTTTATGCTGATTGGTGTGGACCATGTAAAATGTTAGCTGAAGTTTTTTTAGAAGTAGAAGATAAATTAGAAGTTGATGTATTAAAGGTTGATGTTGATAAGTTTCCAGAACTTGCTGAACGTTATAGTGTCTTTAGTATTCCAACTTTATATTTAATAGAAAACAATAATATAATTAAAAAACATACAGGATATTTAAATCCTAATGAATTAATTAATTTTGTAAATGAAAAATAGTTTTTAAACTATTTTTTTAACAGGAGA
>CANQJD010000040.1 GCA_947624175.1 uncultured Bacilli bacterium | reverse complement strand
TTTCTGTAATTCTTTTTCAAAATAATCTTCAGATCTTTCATGAATGTAAGCAAGTATTTTTTCTAGTTGTGCTTTAAGAGCAATCTCACTTAAATGGGAATCATATAAATTAAAAGTAGCTTTTATATAATCAAAATAAGCTTTATTTGCTCTTTCTAAATACTCGTTAGTATGATATTCTCTACCATCCTTACCAATATAAGAAATCATAGAATCCTGTCTAGTAGTATCAACTTTCATTCTATCCCAATACCTTTTATTTGCTGCTCTTACTTCATCCATTGTTGAATATTCTTTACCATCATCACCTTTAAAATAAAATCCTTTACCATAGTCAGTTCTACTATCAATTTTTTTAATATTATTAAATATTATTTTTTCGTTTGGCATAAATTTTTCTCCTTACATATACATTATAGTTAATTTTTATATTTTCAGCAAACTTTTGTTACATATTTTTTTAAATTTATCCTAATTTGACAAAATATCATAAATGTAGTATAATAACAAGCACAAAAGTGGGGTTAGGTATGGAAAATAAATTAATTGATAAGTTAAGATTTTATATGATGAATGCAATTGATGAAAATAAAGATGTTGATAGCAATGTAATTATTGATATTATAGATATTTTAATAAATTATTATAAACTAGAAAGTTGGGTCAGAAATATTAATGTCACTATTAACGAAGAATTTAATAATAATATGTTATCTCTAGGTTTTTATAATTGGTATGATAAACAAATGACATTTCATATTAATGCTATTAAATATTTTGTAGAAAATTTTTCTAATTCTTTTAGTTTTGCAATTCCTGAAAAAAAATATTTTACTTATTGTATACTTTTAATAGCTATATTACATGAAATTGAACATGCTAATCAAAATAGAGTTTCCGAAAGTGATGCAAAAGATTTAGAAAGTTTAATTATCCAAAACTCAGTTTTCATTGATACTGCAAAATTATTAGAAAAAGGTTATAAAGTAGAAGATATAGAAAAACATTGTAAAAAAATCAATTCAAAAGAATTCCAAAAAGAAAATTATAATATTTCACCTATAGAAAGACTTGCAAGCATAAAAGCATTAGATACAACTTATCACATATTTGATTTCAAATATGGTAAGGAAAAAACGATGTCAGAGATGTCAAGTACAGAGTTAATATTAAATATAGTAATATCAGATATTAAATTCTACATTATTAACAATTTAAATACTGCTTATAAAAATGGTTATGATAGATTTATTTCACCCACTATTACCTACATTCAAAGAACTAATCCATTTGCAGATTTAGAGGAAATTCTTGCTAAAAGTAAAGGCTTATCACCTACAGAGAGAATTATTTATGGTTTACAAATTTCGAATAATGAACAAGCAGAAAATGAAAATAAAGAGACAACAAATGGTAAAATATTAATAAAATAATAAGATATAAAACTGATTTAAGAGAAATTTAATATGACCTTAATGGATATTTAATAATATTTACATTTGTTAAAAAAATTTTTTATCTACTCGGAACTTTTACGAGTTTGATATATAAATCATCAATATTTTTTTCAAAATCTAGAGACTTTTCTTTAGATTTTTGATATAATTAATACAGTTTTAATACTATTCTATTTGAATAGTATTTTTTTGGAGGAAAGTATGATATTTATTAAATATTTTAAGAAAATCTATGAACAATATGGAATTATAACTTTTTTATTAACAATTTGTACAATAATATTTTTAACGACAATTTGTGATTATTTTAATCTTTTCACATACATATATAATAAATTAATGTTGCCTATAATTATATGTGGTTTAAGTTTTATAATAATAAAAGTACTATCTTTGAAATTACATAATCTTTTTTTATTAAAATCAGTTAATTACATAGATTTCTATAGTATAGTAATTATTGTTAGTGTTTTTCTATATAAAATTTTTCTTAATTATTTTAATGATATTTTAGTAAATTTACCATATAAAATTACCTTAGCTAATAGAATCATAATCGTTTTTTCAATATTAATAATAATTAGATATTTTTTCATACTAATTATAGAATTTAAAAACAAAGATAAAGATAAAAATACTAAAACTGTCTTTGAATTAAAACAATTATATGATGATGAAATACCAACTGAAACAGAGTTTATTCTTATTAGTGATGAAGCTGTTGATTATGATTTATTAGAACGAAATAAGATTATCAATCAAATAATAAACACTATAATTAATTGTAATAATAACTCTAAGTTTGTAATGTCTTTAAAAGGAAGTTGGGGATCTGGTAAAACAACTATTTTAAATAATGTAAAAGCAAAATTAAATAATGAACATTTAATATTTATAGACGATTTTGAACCATGGATTTATGGAGATAAAAAATCATTATTAATCGCTTTTTTTGATGCTATAATGAAAAATATTAATTGTGGTTTTAGAATAAATGAAATAAACATTTTTACAAAAACATATTTAAGAACAATTACTACCAATATTGGATATTCAGTTGATAATTTATTTGATAATAATATAAATATTGACAGAATAAAAAAAATAATTAATAATTACTTGGAATCTAATAACAAAAAAATTGTATTAGTTCTTGATAACTTAGAAAGATGTTCAGGTGAACACATTCTATTTATATTAAGAACAATTTATAATTTATTTGACTTCAAAAGAATTATTTATATTTTATCTTATGATGAAACAACTATGAAAAATCATTTTGAATCTAAATTAGATATTGATTATTCATATTTGGAAAAAATAATACAATTAGAGTTTTCTGTACCAAAATTAGATAGAAATGTATTGCATAATATAATAAAAAGATGTTTAAGTAATTATTTAAGTCATTCAAAACTAATAGTTGAAGAAGAAGTGCAAGATGAAATAATTAAAATCATTATGGATAATATTAAAGATTTACGAGATTTCAAAAGAATAATTAATTCAACTTTCAATGCAAGTTTTAATAATGCACAACATCTTAATAGTATAGATATGTTGTTAATTGAAACAATAGCCTTGAAAAATCCTAAACTATGGGATGAGATTAATTTAAATAGTTCCTTTTACATTTCTGAAGATCGATATGCATATAGTAATGAATATATATATAATACCGAAAAATATAATATAGAGACAACAAAATATTTTGATAATTTGTTTGATAATAATAAGTATAACATCAGTAATTATAAAAAAATGTTATGTTATCTATTTCCTAATATAAAAAAGTACTTTGATGAAAATAAATATAGTAAAAAAGAAAAAATTGAGTTCATTCCAGAACATCAAGCATATATTAATAAAAAGGAATATAGGGCTTCAGTGCTTGATAAAAGAATATATAATAACAAGTATTTTAACCTATATTTTAATAAAACCGAAAATGAATTTATTAAAATAAATGAAGAAATAGACAATTTTATTTCATTTATAAATAATAATAACTTTAAATCAAAAGAACTATACGATAAATATTTTAAAATGGAAAAAATTTATCCAGGATGGGTAGAAAAATATACTTTAGAAACATTTCAAATGTATTTAAATAAGATAAATGATGATAAACTTTTACCACTACTATTGGTTATGTATTTTTCCTATTATACTATAGATGATTCACCATTATTTTTACAATTGAATGCAAATAGTAGGGCTCAAGTTATTATAGCAGATTTAATTTTAATGTTATCCGATAATGATTTTAAAAAATTTATAAATGAAATAGAAGAAGATTATCAAAATTTATATTTTATTAGAGAAATAGCATATTGGCTTAATCCAGAACATAGACATGATGAATTAGTTAACAATTCAAGATATGAAACTATTAATAATTTATACAAAAAATTGTTAAACGATATTAAAATTAATAAAATAAATATGTACAGCAATGAATACTATAATAGATATAATATGGTGCTATTATTCGATGATGAAAAATATATGTCATTTATAAAGAAAAAAATAAACAAAGATAATTTAATGTTATTTGTTTTGGATTGTATAAATGTATCAACAGGATCATATGGAATTGGTTATCACTTTAACACCGAAAATTTAAATAAATTTTATGGATGGGAAAAAACCAAAAAAGATATTCATAATTGTCCTGATAGTGATTTAAAAAAATTTTTAGTAAAGGCTATTGAAACACTAAATTCGTATAAAGATATTGATGAAAAAGATACTTACCATATAGAAGAATGGACAAGTTTGAATAATTTAATAACAAAATACTTAAATAGAGATTTAAATTGGAGATGATTTTTTTGTAATAAAATCCCCAAGATAATTTTGCAAGGACTCCTTGCAAAAATTCATCATTATCAAATTCATTAGCAAACTTTTGCACATATCTTAAATTTCTTGCTGACATACCTTTAATTGTAGGGAACTCTATTTTTAAATCTTTTGCTAAAGTATCAATAAAAGATGAACCCCATTTGTTATATTGTATTAACTTTAATCCAATATTGTAATACATTAGAATTAAATCTTTATTAACATTTTCAATTATTTTATTTCTAGTAACTAATAAAGTGTTTTTATATCATTTAAAACTTCAAAATACTTATCATTATTTAGTGAAAGTTTTCTATAAATTTTTTCATATTCTATTGAAATAATACTAAAAACTGCTATAATTAATTTAGTTGATTTAGTCAATCTTGGGAGTATGATTTTTCGAATATAAGTAAAGTTATCGCTCCAGTGACGTTTCTGTTCGAACTTTTATAGTTTGAACTTAACATATATAATCAATCCGTTCGGGTTGATTTTTTTGTGTTGAAATAAAAATCCAAATCAGAATTAGAAAATGCTAGACATGGATTGGTAATTTATGATATCATTATTAATGAAATAAATATTAATTTATTAAGGAGGAGTTTTAAATGAAAAAAATTAGTATTATATTTTTAAGTTTACTTGTTGCTATTTTGATTACAGGATGCGGAGCAGAAAAAGAGGTAAAGGTGCAAACTTTAGTATGTACAACTACTGAAAATGATGAAGATATGGACATTGAGCAAGTAATTTCTATGACTTACAAAAATGATAAGTTAAAACAAATGAAAATGGAGGTTAATACAAAACTTAATAATTCGGCCATAAAAGAAAATTGGGAAGCATTTAAAAAATCTATGGATGAAAATAATGAAGTATTTGAAAAAGAAGGAATAAGTTCAAAAGTTGTTGTAAACGACCAAAATTACGAGTACAATACAATTTTAGATATTGATTTTGATAAGGCAAGCGAAGAAGATTTAAAAGAACAAGGATTTGATGGATTAAAAGATGAAGAAGGCACTTTAGAAGAAAGTAAAGAAGCAGCCGAAAAAGATGGAGCTACTTGTATAATAAAATAAATTTACAGACTCTTATAGAACCAATTGGTTCTTTTTTTTTGTTTAATATTTCCATAAAGAAAAAGACTAAATGAAATTATATTTCAATTTCATTATAGCCTTTTATTATCTTTTAACTTTTAAATCGCTTACATCTTGTAGAACTTTACTATCATAAATTTCACCTTCAAAGTCATTAGTTAACTCTTTAAGGGTATAGTAAATATCTTGTCTTACTTTAGTACTATTAGGATAACTTCTGCGACTAACAACATCTGCCCTACACCAATAATCATCTAAACACTTAGGATTTTTAGCCATTTTATCAGCTAATTCCGTTCTTGTTGATAAAGCATCTTTTACTAAAGCATCATATAATTTTTGAACATAATCTTTAACATTGATTTCTTTTAAATATGGTAATTTTTTCTCGACTTCTGCAAATCTTGCTTTCTTATATTCATCAATAGTTTGATATTTACCTTCGGAAATCTTTTGAATAGCCATATTATCAGTTTTATAGTCAACCGTTTGAGTTCCCTCTTCTGGTTTATCAATATTCTTGTAAATTACTTTCCGTTCAGAATGAATATTACTATAATATTCAACATAACCATCTTGATAGCCCTTATAGCCTAACATTTCATAAGCAATCCATTTTAATGCATAAGAATCTGGTCTTCCATCTGGGTTATTTGGTTGATACCAGTGAGCTGTGTTAATGCCTTCTCCACCATAAGAATTAGAACCACGAGATGCATATTTATAAACACCTGCATATTTCATTATCCGATTATCAATTAAATCATTAATTGAAGTTAAACTCATCTTATCCCATTCAGAAGCATCTATTTGATTAAATCCTGATGTTTGACGAGCTCTAAATTTATTACCATCTTCTTGGTATTTATCTTCATTTGGATAAGTAACTTTAATACCAATTTCAGCCTTATCTTCACTACTTAATTGTAAGAAAGCTTGAGCTTCAATATAATCCATAACATAGATAGTTTGGAATACTTTATTGTAATAATCCCAAATTTTCTCTGGAGTATTAATTCTTTCAGGTGTTAAACTTGAACCAATTCTCTCTCCTTTATCAAAGTAAACTGATAAGTTCATAACAATATCATTAGCACCAAATGATTGCATTAAATTGCTATCAGCATAGTCTTCACCACCAGCATCAAATCTCCGGCCATGATTCTTTAAGAATAATCTAGCATCAATATTATGTGCAGTTTCATGCGTGAAAGTATGATATGTATATTCTTGAACATCTCTATGCATTTCAGCTGCTAATTCTTTATCAATGTAACCATCTAATAATCCTTCAGCACTCCAATCAATTCTATCACCCCAAGCAACAGCAGCATTTCCATCACTTGTTTGCCAACGATTAGTTACTTCATTGAAATTCTTATGGAATGGTTCTTCCGTTCCTACTTGTTGATATACCATGGCTCCATTTTCATCATAAGCAAACCGTTTATCTAAATGGAATGTATGAATATCATTAAATAACTTAACATCTCCTAAAATATTATAAGCTGTTTCATAATAAGTTTTCATTCTATCAGCATAACTTTGAATTCTTCTTCTTAAAATATCTTGTTCTTTAAAGTTATCAGGATTTTCAATATAACTTCTTTGGGCCCCAATTATATATTGAACTGGAGTTGAAATAATATAAGCAGCATTTCTAGGTAAAGTTAAGATTGGTAACATCATATCATATGCTCGATGTGGTTTATAGTTAGCATCTTCATTACTGAAATGATCCCATAAAGTATATTGAATTTCATCTTCCATTCCTTTAACTGGTAGTTCTACTAAGTAACCTTTAAATTGGTTTTTAGTCCATCTATCAAGATCGCCATCCCCAAACTCGGTTACCATATATTCTAAGAATTTAGCAATTGTTGTTTGGTTAGTATAACTTCCAAGTACTTCTCCATATTTCGTTCCTGTTGCATCCGTCTTAAAGTTATTACCATCTTGAAGATATAAATCAGCAACTCTTTTAGCCGTTAAAGTTTTATCAAAACCTTCCATATTAAATAACATAAAATCATATAGTTTCATACCATCTATTTCTAAATCATAGAAACGTCTTAAATAGTTATACATATAAAGTATCTTCTCAATTTTATTATCTTTTTTGATAAGTCCTTCAAGATAACTATTAACTCCTGTATCATTTAAAGTATTAGTATAATCACTATTAGATAAGAATTTAAGAGTAAACTCTTTTAATTCTTTACTTGTAACTTCATTATAGAAATCTTTATATATTCTACTATCTGAAGTACTAGTTAAAATATCTAAATTTTCTGTATAATCTAATCCTTTTAAATAATTAGTTAGATTATTAACCACTTGTGAATTAACATCAATTAGATAATGATTATAGTTATAATCTATTTTTAAATCTGGAATTCTATAACTTACAACCATATCATAAGTGTTATCATAAGTCACTTTATATTCTTTATGTTCATTGGTTTTATAAACTATTTTTAGTTTACTTATCTTTTTATAATCATTAGTTGTTAAATAATTAACAAGATTACCATTCTTATCAACTGGGATTATATGCATAATTTCTTTATTATTTAAATCTTTATCTTTAACATTTTTAGCAAGTGAAATTATTTTATCTATTTTATAGAAAGGCATTAATCTCATTAAATTATTATATAAAGTTATTTTACTTTCATCAAAATCTTTATTATTAGAACCTTTTAAAGATTTTAATTTTTCAGATTTAAAGATTGGTGGATTATCATATGAAACATTATCTAAACTCCATATATCTTCATTAAATTCGGCTTTTTTAAATAAGTCTTTATCTACATCTTCTTGGGTTATTTTAGTAACTCCTGCTTGTCCTATATCAAGAGCATCTTTAGAATCAACATAATAGTTATTACTGCTTTCTTTATAACTAGAAAACATATTATGTTTAAATCCATATGCAAGACTTATATTGTTTTTAAAGGTATTATTGTTTCCATGAGCGATATCATAAGAAATCTCATTACCCATACCATAACCAATTTCTACTTTTACATAGTTATTTTCAATAATAGAGTTAGTAGCACTTCCAACTAATCCTGATCTAAAGTTCCAGCCACCTGGAATTTTACCAATTACATAATTATTTTTAATAGTTGTATTTTCAGCAATTCCAATTAAACCACCAATTTGTTGTAAATTGTTCCAACCAGCATAAATATTAAAGTCTTTCGAAGCACAACCAGTAACCGTTGAATCTTTAATATTTCCAATTAAAGTTCCTAATCTTCCTTCATTATTTGGCTTATAATATTTATCAATGATAATATTTTCAATTGTTGATTTAGAAACAGTAAGAGCTAAAGTACCATTTCCAGAAGTTGCTGGCATAGTAACATCCTCAAAGGTAATGTTTTTAATTTCAGCATTACTAACATCTTTAAATAATGGTTTCTTTAAGTTCTTGATAGTATAACCATTTCCATTTAACTTACCTGAATATGATTCTACATAAGTAATATCTCCTGTATTCTCAATACTACTAGCATCATAATTCTTTGTTAAAGTAATATCTTCATTATTTTTAAGTTTTTCAATTAAAGATTTAAAAGCAATATCAGGATGGGTTTCATTTGATGCTTTATTATCTTTTAGTTCTCCAAAGTCTATTTCTAAATTACTAGACTCGGAATTTTCAATAGATACAAATTTATAGTCTAAAACTAAAACCAAATGACCATCTTTTTCTTTAACTTCTTTAATCATTGCCCGAACACTAGGCATTTCTTCCATGTTAATTTCTACGAAATAATTATTTTTGTTTTTACTTAATTCATCTTTTGATATTTCATTAACAAGCGTTATTTCGTTTTCATTATTTTTTACATCTTTTCTGTATAAGTTAATTTCATTAATATTTTTAAGTTCAATATTATTAGTATCAAAAGAAATTATTTCATCTAATTCTTTAATATCTTTATAAGAATTCTTATTATAATTCTTATCATTATCAAGGTCATAACTCATTATTACTTGAACATAGTATCTAACTTGGGTTTTAGTAATCGTTATTTCTTCTTGATAATCTTGATTTAAGATAACTTTATTATTTTCATCAGTTATTTTAATTTTAGCACTGACAATTGCTGCATCATTATCATTTAATTTAGATGTAATATTTATTTTATTATCTTTAACTTCGTACTTAAAATTAGTAATCTTTGGTTCATCTTTTAATACTTCTAATTTAATTACATTATCTTTAGTTAATTTTATTTCTTTTCCATTACTTAAGATAATTGATGCTATTGTAATTTCTTTTTCACCAAAAGTATTATAAGTATCATAGATAACTTCATAACTATCATCTAGTTTCGTTAAAGAATATTCTTTATCTTTAATAATTACTTTTAAAGGTGTTAAACCAAGTTCTTCTAAATTACCTGTAATCTTAAAGTTTAATTTAACTGTTTCATTTTTAGCAAAGTAATTATCATTATTTTTACTTAAAGCTTTAGTATCAGTAATTTTAATATCTTGATATTTAGTATTATCATATAAACCATATTTACTACGATAAATTTCCTCGTTAGTATATTGATTTTCATCTTTATTGGTATTTAAAGCATCCGTATCCAAGTCGTAACTTGCTTTAAAGACTAAATCAAGATTTGCATCTCTTTGAATATTTGTAAATTTAACCTCGTTATGTCCCCGATTGATACTCTTTTCAACATTTCCTAAACTAACTGTTCCATCAATGAAACTTTCATCTTTATCTTTAGCATTACTATCTAATTTAACATCAAATTCAAAAGTAACTGTTCCTTCTTGATAATTTTCTTCTTTTACTTTTAAATTTTGAATTTCAGGAACATCTTTTAATACTTCAATTTGAATACTTTGAGTAGGAACCGAATAATAATTATTTACTTTATCATAATAACTATTTAATTCTAGTTGAACTCGATTAGCATTTAAAGTTAATACTCCTGATTCATTTGGAATTTTAAGTCCAATTTTTGATTTATAAATGTTCGCTCTATTTGAAGATTCTCCATTAGCAATATAGTTTTGACCATTAACTGTTATAGCTGATAATCTTGTATATTGTTTACCATTATTAGTTTTAATATTATTACCAACAAATACTTCATAACTAATTTCATAATTTTTTTGATTTTTAACAACATATTTTGAAGTCTTTAACGTAATATTATCAATATAAATTTCTTTATTTTGAATAAATATTTCTTTTTCTCCAATATTTTGATTATTATAATGATGTTGTTCTCCTAACTCATAATCAGCTAGGAATTTAACTTTATATTTACCATCAGTGTTTTTATCATAAGATAAATCTAAACCCGTACTACTTAAGGTTAGAATTTCTTCCATCATAATTTCTCTACTTGCAATAATCTTATCAGAAGAATCAACTAAAATTATTTGTAATTTGGTTAAAGCATAGTTCGGATTATTTACCTTACATTTAACATTAATTACTTTAGCATTAGAATTATCAGTAAGCATAATATCTGTAACCGTAGGAGCATCTTTTAAGATACTATAAGTTAAAGTTTGAACTTGATAATCTTTTTGATTATTATAAACTTTTAATGTATCTAATTTAACACTATCAAAAGTTACTTCATGCATTCCCGGATTAATATTAGCATCAAGAATTTTAACTTCATAGTTATTAGACTCAGTATTTAAAGCCTCATATTCCTTACCATTTAAAGTTACCTTTTGAACTTTAGCATTTCTTTGGTTAGAACTTGTGAAAGTTACAACTGGCATTTCACCTTTCTTCAAAGTATCTGTAATCATAACATTTGATAAAGTAAAGTTATAATCTCCTCCAATTATAAAGGTATGATTATACATTTCTTTATTTGTAACATGATTATTTGTATCTTCTTTTTGACTATCTAAATCATAATTACCTAAAACTTTAATTGTATAACTTTCGCTATCCATGAATTCATAGTTAATTGTACCTTTTGTCTTTAAGTCTTCAGTTTTTAGCACTTGATTATTAGCATCATATATAGCAATTGTTCCACCTATGAAAGCACTATCTAAATCAACTAATTCATAACTTAAAGTTTTATTATCATCACTTAAATTAACTTTATTAAGATATGGAGTATCCTTTAAAACATCAATAGTAAATTCTAAAGGTGCACTTATCTTAACATCATTGCTTAAAATTATTTCTTTAATATTATAAGTATCAAGCCCAGCCTTATTTGGTGCTTTAATATTAATTGAATATATATTATCTTTGTATGAAGCTGCAATAATCTCTCCATCTTGCATTACAAATGATTTAATTGTAACATCTTCACCATGGGTAAGCATAGCCTTAATATTAATAGCTTTGGTTTCTTCTTTCTTAAAGTAGTAATTATTATCAGCAAGAGTAAGTTTAGCCCTATAAATCTTAATTTCATGATCTTTTATTAAATACTCACTTGCCTCATTCTTACCATTTTCTTTATTTGAATCTAAATCATAATTTACTTTAATATCAAGATAGTAAGTTCCACCATCTAAAAGTTCTTTAGCAATTTCTTTTAAGTCTACTTTATTAGCACCTTTATTAGCTTTAATATGTTTAACTTCACTACCTAAACTATCTTTGATAATAACTTCGCTAGCATCTGCTTTTAATGCATTGTCTTTATCATTTATAGTAAAGATAATATCTTGTTTATCATCATTTTCTTCAATATAGAAATCTTCAATGGTTGGTTTATCTTTTAAAACATCAACTTCAAAGGTTAAGTCTTTGGTTAACTCATCATCCCCTAACCTTACTTTCGTTAGCTTATATTCTTTGATACCAGCAGTATTAGGAACTTTTACTTTAACTCCATAAGTAGAATCATTATATAAAGTTGGATTATAAATTTCATCATTAATAACAACTTCCGTTATGGTACTACCATTATCTTCTGGAATAACATCAGCTTTAAACTTAAGTTCAACTTCTGTATCTTTATTAGCATAATAAGGACCATCTAAAACTTTTGATAATCGAACATCATGAATTACTAATTCATAATCAAATAAAGAACCTTCATAATCATTTTTCTGATTTTCTTTATCTTCATCTAAATCATAATAACCTTGAATTTTAATATCATACTTATAACCTTTTTCTAAATTTAAAGTATAATCAAAGTTCTCACTATTTAAATTTAAAGCATGTTCATAAAGAGGTGTATCTTCACCTTTTTTCGTTACTATAAGTTTAGCAGATACTAAAGATTTATCTTTATCAGTTAAATTAAAACTAATCTTGCTTTCTTCATCATGATAAATGAAATCCGTGAATGTTGGCTTTTCTTTTAAGACATTATAAATTATTTCATAATTACATAATACATTCGTATCATCATCTAAAATAACCGCACTAATAATATGTCTTTTTTCTCCATAGGAAGAAGTACTTTCTAATTTTAAACTATAATGACCATCAACATAAGTAACATCTCTTAATTCTCCATCAATGATAACTTTTTTAATAATTTGACTCATTGTATTAGGAGTAACATTACCATTAAAATTAAAATCAACACTACTTCCTTGAGTAGGATATAAATTACTAATATCATTCAATGGTTCAATTGTAACTTTACCATTTGTAAATGTTTTATAATACATATTTTTATCTTGGTAATTATTACTTTTAGAATCCAATTCATTAGTATCTAAATCATAATCAGCTTGAATAAGTACACTATAGTTTTCTCCTAAATCTAAACTTACAGGAAGTGAAATATTTTCTGAATTTATATCTAATTCATGCTCATAAACAATTTTATTACTATCTAAATCTGATATATCAATATCATCAAATTCATCTTCTTTAACCAATCCTTTAGCAATTCTTAAATAAGCAGATTTAAAAGTCTTATCTTTATCTTCAAGTGTTATATTAAGATTATTGTTTTTATAATCTAAATTTAAAACCTTTGGTTCATCTTTTAAAACATCAACTTTATAAGTTAAATCTTTAACTTTTATTTCACGACCATTTTCTAAAACAACCTTTGAAATTGTATAACTATTAACTCCCGCTTTATTTGGTACTTTAACAGTTACTTCATATGAATTATTATTACTTGTTACTTTTACTTTTTGATTATTTAAGTAAACTTCCTTAATTTTAACATTATTAGGATTTATTGAAGCTTCAAACGTTAACTTAACTTCCGTACCTTTTTTAGGATATTTATTATTATTTGCATTTTTTAAAGTAACTTCATAATTTGTTTTTTTCGTTGTATCCTTCTCTTTTTTAGCAGCATCAGTTATGGTAATTTTACCATCACCATTAACATCAAGTTCTTTTTTAGGTACTTCTAAAGTTTCTTCTTTGGTTATATCAATTAAATATTCATTAATCTTTTTAGCATCAAGATAATCATTTTTATTATCTAAATTAACATCACTATCCCGAACATTCATAATTGTTAATACAATAGTTGTAATTAAAAGAATAAGTGAAACAATGCTTAAAACTATCGTTATTTTCCGACGATTTTTTATATCTAAATTAAAGTTTTCTCTTATTGTATTAGAATTCATTAAAATACTAGCAATTACTAAAACAATAATCAAAATAATTCCAATGGTTATAAAAGGTTTAAATGTTTGAACATTAATATCTTTTTCTTCCTCTTCCTCTTTTGAATAAGTATTATTAGTATTTGTACCTGTTACTTTTAAAGTCTTACTACTATCAGTAAACTCTATATCTTTTTTACCATCAGAAGCCGTTGAATTCTTTAAAGCAATTTCCGTTTCTCCTCCAACTGGATTATTTTTTACAAATAATTGCACCATGAATAAATGATCTTCAACATTACCTGATTTATTTAATAAAGCAAATTTATTATTTTCTTTATTATAAACAACATCAGACCATTTATCTTGCTCTTTAAAATTAGCAGTTTCTAAAACTTCAAAGACATTTTCATCAAAAGATAATTTTCCTTCAAAAGCATATAAAGAATCTTTATAATCTAAATCGACCGTAACTGTAACTGTATCTCCAGCTTTTAACTCGGTCTTATCAACTTTTAACTCTAAATTTTCTTTAGCATTAACCCCAAATGGTAAAATAAATACTAAACACAAAAAAATAAAATACTTCAATTTACTACTCATAATTCTTAAACTCCTTTTATAAACCTTATTTTTAAAAATATTAAACTCCATCTCTAACTAACCCCCATAAAATTATATCATACTTTGACTAATAATTTTCTAAAAATAACATTTTTTGATATTTTTTTATATTTTATGTTCTAAATTTCAAAACTATAAGTCCCTTCTCCTATTAGAACCGTTTTTTATTAGCCAATGATATCCATTTTTCTTGACTTACTATAATATCATTTTTGAATCATTCTGTCAATATTTTTTTGATTAATTTTTTTCAAATTTTCTTAAAGTATTTGAGTTTCGGTGAAAAAAATACTTGACAAGAAAAAAAATGAAAAAGTTATCCACAAATTCATCTTTTTAAGTCA
>CANQJD010000039.1 GCA_947624175.1 uncultured Bacilli bacterium | reverse complement strand
TAAGGGTTAATTTTCATGTACATTTTTGTACATTCTTTTTTTCCCTTTTTTGTACATTTCTATAGTATCATTAACAAGAAAAGAGGATGCTAAAGAAATAGTTTTTATCAATGTAAGTTGTTGGAAAGAAAGTTATAAAGGAATTTTTCCCCAAGATTATTTAGATAATTTAGATGTAAATAATTTAGAAAGTATTAGAAAATGTGAAAATAAAATTTCGGAATATGTTGTCTATGAAAAAGATGATCAAATAATAGGAATGGCTAGATATGGTAAAAATCAAAAAGATTACGGAGATTCTTATGGAGAAATTTATGCTTTATATGTAAAACCTGATTTTCAAAAACAAAGAGTTGGGACAGAACTTCTTAAATATATATTTAATGAATTAAAGAAAAATTATAAATATGTTTTAATAAGTACTCTAAAAGAAAATAAAGCTAATGATTTTTATAAAAAAATTGGCGGAAGGTATATAGGAGAAAGTGATTTCATTTTAGATAAAAAGATTTATAAAGAAAATATCTATGAATTTAATTTAGAAAATTATTAGATTAAAAAATCAAAGTGAACCAATGGTGTGTTTAATTAATCTCTGTTTTTAACTATAATGTTTTCGAAAGGAGAAAATTATGGACCAAGAGAAAATTGGAAAATTTATTGCATCTTCAAGAAAAGAAAAAAAGTTAACCCAAGAAGAGTTAGCTGAAAAATTAAACATTACGAAAAATGCAGTCAGTAAGTGGGAGCGAGGTGTTTCCCTTATCAAATGACACATAATAAAAAAATAATAGATTTGCTTTATTTTAAAGGAAAAAAAGATAATTTAAATATGAAGTTAGAAGTTTCAAAAAAAATCGAAATTGGTGATATTTTTAACATTATTGTATCCATATCAAAATAAAAGTAAATTTTAACAGTTTTGAATTTAGGTAAAGGGTATGTTTAAAAAAAGCATATCTTTTTAATTTATATAGATTTAAAGATAGGAGGTTTGATATATGAATTTAAATTATGCAATATTTAGAAGTGAGCCTATAATGACTCTTAATGATTTAGCCCAAATTGGATCACATAATAAAAGAGAAAAAAAGGTTTATAATTCTAATCCAGATATAGATATAGAAAAAAGTAAGGATAATATAGAACTTGTACCCTTAAATGATAAATATGTTAAGGGTTTTTATAATATTGTAAAAGATTATAAAAAAGAACATGAAGAAAGAATGAAAACAGAACGAGAAGATAGAAAAAAGACCTTTAAACAAATGTTAGATAAATCAAATAATGTTGTAGCTGATGAATTATTATTTACTGCTACTAATGAGTTTTTTAAAAATATGACAAGAGAAGATATAAAAGAATGGGCTGATACTTGTATGGAATTTGTTTATAATGATTTAGGTTATACAAAAGAACAAGTATTACACGCAACCGTTCATTTAGATGAAAAAACACCACATATTCATTGTGTTGTTGTTCCACTTATTAAAAAGTATGATAAAAGAACTAATACAGAAAGATATACTATTTCTAAAAAACAATATATAAAAGATAAAATTCATTTATCAGAATTACAAGATAAGTATCATAAGAGATTAACTGAAAAAGGATATGATTTAGAAAGAGGAATAAAAGGAAGTGATAGAAATCATTTAACGGTAAAAGAATTTAAGAAAACAACTAAGTATTTTGAAAATAAATTAAACAATGTTAATGAATCTTTAGATAATGCTATTTTAGATTTAGAAGAAAAAATGAAAACAACCAAAAATACTTTAATAGATAAAGAATATATAAAAGTTAAAAAAGATACTTTTGATAGTATGAATAAAGTTATAAAGGAAACTAAAAAAGTAAAAGAATTAGAACCTAAAATAGAACAGTTATTTAATGAAGTAGATACTTTTACAAAGAGCCATAAATCATTAGAAAAAGAAAATAACAATTTAAAAAGAGAAGTAAAAGCACTTACTACTAGAAATCAAAAATTAACTAAAGAAAATAAAAATCTTAAAGATATATTAAAACAAGTTTTAAAGTCAATTAAACAATTCCTTAGAGAATTATTAAAAATAGGTGATGAGAAAACAAAAGACTATACTACTTTTGAAGTAAAAGGTTATTATGATAATAAAACACTTGATTCTGATGATGTTTATGATATTTCTATTGGAACAACAAAAGAAGATGATTTATTTGATTATGCTAGTATTCCAGATTATATGAAAACTAACTATTCACAAGATAAAAGTAAAGATGATTATGACAGAAGTTTGTAGATAAAAAGAGAGATGTCAGTTATGTTTATTTACTGGCATTTCTCTTTTTTTTTATTGTAATTTATATTTTTAACTTGTAAAGGTATTTCATTAATAACTTGCAAATTATATTTAGAAGTTAATATTTTTTTAATTTTATATTTTAGTTGTTTACTAGCTTTAACTCGATCACAAAACATATAAGTAGCATTAAAAATCATGATGTCAAATGAAGATTCAAATATACATGATTTAAAGTAGCCAATGGCTATATGATAAGCAACTATTTCTGGAATAATAATATTTGAAAGAAATTTATTCATTCGTTTTTCATGTGGTAATACTGAATTATAAAATTCATAATCAGTAACATTACCATTTATTTTCTTCAAAAACATTAAAATCCACCTCCTAAATTTAATAATCAAAGGTATTTAATCCATATTATTTATGATATGCAACTAAACTGCATATTTCAATAATACAATTCACTTTTTTATATATAATTAATTTGATTTAGTTATAAAGGTTGGAGATAATATGAAAGTTAATTTAAAAGATTACGATAGAGGTACATTTATTAAAATCATTAGAGAATGGACAGGTTTAACTCAAAAAGAGTTTGGAAAACAATTAGGGAAAAGTTTAAGAACAATTCAAGACTATGAAGCAGGTACAACTGCTTACAATATAAGAACATTAGAAAAAATAAGTAAGAAATTTAATATTTCTATAATTGCAGAGAAAAAATAATCAAAAGGAACATTCTATCTAAAACTGCAAGAATGTTCCCAGTGGTAAATATAACAAACTTAAATATGCACACATTTAAAATTTGCTATATTATCATCTTTACTGATGACAATTAAAATATACATTAAATGGTTGTAAAAGTCAATGAAAATATGCAATTAAATTGCGTATTTTTTAAATTTTAAGTCACTACCACATAGTGATAATGGATTTATTGATAAAAAAAGTTGATAAAATGCTTTTAGGGAGAAGATTATTATGAAATTTTATTTAAAAGATTATAATAGAGGTGAGGCAATTAGAATCATTAGAGAATGGACTAATCTTACTCAAAGAGAATTTGGAGAAAAAATAGGTAAATCAAAAAGAACTATTGAACAATACGAAGCTGGTGATGTCAATTATGGTATTGATGTTTTATATACAATAGGCAAAGAGTTTAAAATAGATATAATATTTGAAAAGTCAAAGAGAAAATAAATCTCTTTTTTTCTTTAATGAATCATAATATAATTTAGCAATTAATACCACTTTACCACTAATTACATTAAATAATTGTAAATTTATGTAAAAATTAAAGAATACAAAATAAAAAATATGTTAAAATTAAAGTGGAGTTGATAGGAATGGAAATAGAAGATTTGAAACATCTTTGTATATCAAATTTAATTTTAGTTATTTTAAATAAAAATAATACTGATACTTTAAGAAAATATGCCGAGATTGAATTAAGAAAGAGAATAAGAAATTTCGGATGTGATTATGATGATTTTTTACATATTGATGATAAGGTAATTAAAGAAAGAGGACTTAATATTAATAATTATTTAATATCTCCAAATGTAGATATGCAACAACTTATGGAAACCTATTTTTTATATGCTAAAGATACTCATTACTATACCAATGGCTTATTATTTAGTGAAAAACTTTTATGTAATAAATTAGATTTTGGAATGCCATTTTTTCGGAAGATATGTGATTGTGAAATTAAAAATATAGATAAAAGATTAAAAAAAGTTGAACTCGAATCTCAAAAGCAATTATTACTTTCAATTAAGAGTATGTTAGAGAAAAGGCAACATAATGCAAAACAGACAATAATTGAAGTAAAAGAATCTACCCTTCCTTTTGATGTATTATGTGCAAGTGATGCTATGCAAGAATTAGAAGCTATTTCATTATGTAGTTGTCTTGAGTTTCTATGCAACATTAGTGATGAAGAAAGATATAAACTTATAAGTTCAAAATTAGGTATGATGAAAATTGCTATTTTAGAAAGGTTAAATGATACATTATTTGATCCAGACTTAATGCAAAATTTGTATGGTTTGATGTTTGCTACCATAGATAGTTTTAAGTTAAATAGACAAAAAAGAAAATTATTAGAACAAGTAAGAGATGGTTATAAAGTTGATTATGAATCTCCAAGAATGCAATATGCTTTACAAAAAATAAAAAAATAGTAATAATTTAAAATAATTCCATTTTAATACTTTTGATTATTAGAAAAAGATATCTAACTTTATAAAGTTGATTATAAAGTTAATAGCATTTTTTTAATTATCATGTTATAATAAAAAACAATTAATTTAAAGAAATGGAGAAATATATGAATAAGAAAAAATTAATAGAAATTAAAAAAAGATTATTAGCATTAGGTTTAGTTGGAATTATGCTTGGAACAGGAGGCTGTTCTGAAGATACAAATGATAAAGAAAGTACGAGAGTTCCAATTCCAGAAGAATATTCACATCCAGAAGATTTTTATAAATATGCTGTAGTTAATGGTCAAGCTACAAAATTATATAATAGTTCAAATGTATATTTTGCTTTTGATAAAGAAACTTATGAAGTAAAGGAATATTTATTTTCAACTCAATTTACTTTATTAAAAATGAATTTTGGATTAGAACTTTATAGTTTAGAAGATGAAGAATTAATAGCTTATGGTAATGGTATTACTGAGCCTTATAATGGTGATTATTTTGATTTTATAGTAGAAAATAATTATACAATATGCTTAAATGAAGTTGGTAATTATATAGAAGGTTTTGAAGTTAAAGAATATTATTCTTTAGAAGAAATTATAGAATTAGAACCTCTAGTTCTTAATGGATTAAAACTTATTAATGAAGAAAAATCTAAAATTAAAACAATAAATTCTTAAATTATAAACAAAAACTAACTTTACCAAGTTAGTAACCCACTACGCTATTGGCAGAGCCAATAACAGTGGGCAAAGGGATAAACCCCTTTTGAAACCCCAATTAAGCAATAACATTACAAACTATCGTAAGTAAAGTTATTGCCTTTTTATTTAAATCAAGTTTAAATAAAAAGAAAAGATACGCATTAATTTTATAATAAAATAATCAAGTTGTAATGCGTATCTTTTATATAAAAATAATCTTAATGCCTAATCTTACGAAAAGGCAAAAAGATTATTTTTTTCTTTTGCTTTGCAAAAGTAATGATGAATAAAATTACTTTTCCCACTTTCATTAAAACTTACGTTTTAACAAAACGTGTTCGTAATTTTATTCTTTCTTATTTAATATTTTTTTTAGTTCTACTTAATGGAGGATATTTTGATTTATCTAATTTTTCTAAATTCGGTCTAATCATTGGTATTAATTCTTTTAATCTTTCTAATATTTCATCATTTGAAATTTCTCTTTTTTCTATTTTGGCAAGTTCTATTTTATCTATTAAATCAGCAATACCACCTTTAATAGAAAAATCAATTTTTCTTCTAGTTTCTATTTCTTCTAACACATCAAAATAAAATTGTTCATAACTCTCGATTTGTTTTTGATAATCAGCAATAGATCTTTTATTTGAAAAATCTTGTCCCCAGTTTATATCTATATCATTATATCCTGCAAGTTTCATTAAATCGACCATACTTAAATTTAAGGTATCGGCAATACCTTTTAAATATAAAATATTCGGTTTTAATCTTTTACCAGCTTCAATACGAGATACTTCGGCACAGTCCATATTTGCTTGTCTTGCAAGTTCACGTTGTGAAATACCTACTTTTTCTCTTGCTTCACTTATTGTTTTACCTAATTCAGTTGTACTTTTCTTTAACATTTTTTCACACCTCTTTTTCGTTTGACAAAACAAGTATAACATACGTTGATGTAAAAATCAACAAAAAATGTAATTACGGTGTTGACAAACTCAAAATTAAATGCTAGACTAATATTGATTTTGATGTAAAACTCATCAAAAAGAAAGGAGGAATATGATGAATGAAGTTAAGACACCTAGAACTACCACAAGAGATTTGGAAAGATAAAAGGATTCCAAAAGAAACAAAGTTAATCTACTCTTATATTTATAGCAAAGGATTTGATAAGTTTATCACCAATATAAATGTTGGAGAGATACAACAAGTAATCAACATCAAGAATGAAGGTTTAAGGAAAAGTCTTGCTAGATTAGAAAAACTAAAATATCTAATCTACAAAGAATATGCAAATGGAATGTATATAATAAAACTTAACTAATTTGCTAAAAGCATTAGTTAAAGAGGCTCGATAAGATATTAAGGCTTATATCAGAACCTATCTTATAAAAATATAAGATGAATACAAGTTTGAACTATAACATATTTCAAAGAACTATAATAAATAAAATATATATGTTATAACTCAAACTATTACTGAAAGGGAAAGTTATCTCCCATAGAGATATTATTGGCTTTTTTTAGTTAGTAACTTGTAGTAAATACGATTTTTTATGAGTGTAGGAAAATTATAAGAGATTTAATATTAAAAGAAAATAATTAACGAAAGGAATGAGATTAGTATGTTAAAGAAATATTAAATATAAAAAAGAAAGGGGGAAAATTATATATGAAAGAAGATGATATTAAAGAAAAGAAATTAAATCAAATAGAAATAGATAATATTATTGATAAATCAATAAATATGTCTATTCTATCAAGATTATTAAAATTAAGTTTAATTAACGAAAAACAATATTATGTTTTAAAAGAAAAATTACAAAGTTTTTATTAAAGGCTACCGATTAATAAAAAAATAAGATATAATATAAATGAATACATCAAAAGTATTCATTTAAGAATATTAACGAAAGAAAGAGAGGTAAAATGGCACAGGTTGAGATTATTAAACCTAATCTCAAAACTGAAAACGTTAATGTTTCCTTAAATAAAAAGAAAAAGGTATGTGCTTATGCGAGAGTAAGTACCGATAATGAAGAACAACTAACAAGTTATGAATCTCAAATAAGATATTATACCGAAAAAATTAAATCTAATTCTGAATGGGAATTTGTAGGCATTTATGCTGATGAGGGTATTAGTGGAACAAGAGTAAAAAATAGGACAGAATTTTTACGAATGATAGATGATGCTATGAATGGTAAAATCGATATAATCATTACAAAATCTATATCAAGATTTGCTAGAAATGTTGTTGATACTTTAAAATATGTTCGTGATTTACGAGATAAGAAAGTAGATGTATATTTTGAAAAAGAAAATATACATACACTTAATTTAGATAGTGAAATGTTTTTAACTCTTTATAGTGCATTTGCACAAGCTGAAAGTGAATCAACATCACAAAATGTAACAATGGGATTAAGAGCCAAAATGAAAAATGGAGAACCTGTTGGTAGAGTAAATCCTTATGGATATAATTGGAACAAAGAAAAAAAAGAACTAACTATTAATGAAGAAGAAGCCGAAATTGTAAGAATGGTTTTTAATTGGTATTGTGATGGTATTGGTTCAAGTATAATAGCCAATAAATTAAATAAAATGGGTATCAAATCTCCAGGTGGTAAGAAATGGTCACAACAATATGTAAGAACTATGATCTCACAAGAAAAATATGTTGGTGATTTATTAGGACAAAAGAATTATTGTATTAGTCCTTTAACTCATAAAAAAGTAAGAAATTATGGTGAAAAGGAACAATATTTTGTTAGAAATCATCATGAGCCAATAATATCTCGTGAAGTTTGGAATAAAGCCCAAGAAATACTTGCAAAAAGGAGAAATGAAATAATACCTAATGGTAGTCAACATTTTGGTAAATTTAGTCAAAGATATGCTTTTAGTAGCAAAATAGAATGTGGATTTTGTGGAACTAATTATGCTCGTAGAGTTAGTCCCAAAAAGAAAAATGGTAGTCAAGTAGTATATTGGAGTTGTTACAATAGAGTAGTTAATGTAGAAAATTGTAAAGATGCTTTAATTATTAGAGAAGAATTATTAGAAAGTACATTTGTCCAAATGTATAACTCTATAATAAAAAACAAATATAAGACTAAAGATTTAATGTTAAATGCTATTAAAGAAGTTATTAGTGATAATGATTATAAGAAAAAACTTGATAGCTTAAATAATGAAAAGAATACCCTACAAAAAAGATTATCGAATTTAATTGATATGAAATTAGATGATTATGAGCATAAAGAGGCATACACATTAAAAGAAAAAGAAATAAATGAAAGATTGGATTTAATTAAAGAAGAAATTAAAAATTATGAAATGTTAGAAAGTGAAAATAAAAATTTAACTAAACAAATTAAAGAAATAGAAAAAATATTTGAAGAGCCAACTATTTTAAAACAATTTGATAAAGAGGCATTTGATAGTATGGTAGAAAAAATTATTATTGGTGGCTATGATGAAAACGGAAATAAAAATTCTAAAATAATAAGATTTGTTTTAAAAACAGGAGAAGAAAAATATTTTACTTATTCTAACAAAAAAGGAAACAAAAATGAACTTGTGTCATTTGAACAAGGAAACAGGTTTATCTTTAATGGATATGTCATTACTTAAACCTTTAAGTGAAATATTAGGAGTAAGTGTAAATGAAATACTATCAGGTGAGAGGATAGATAATTCAGATATTGAAAAAAAGAGTGAAGAAAATATTATAAAATTAACCGAATTAATAAATTTAAAATCAATGAAATATGGTATTATTGGAATGGCATTATTTTCTATCATTTTAATGCTAATTTCATTTTTTAAAGATACCTCTATGGCATCTATTGTTAATTTGTTATGTGCTTATAATTCTATAACTTTTTTAAGTCGTTATAAAATAAGAAAAGATAAAACAGATTTATTTACTGGTATTATGTTCTTTATGGCAGTAATATGTAATACTATTGCATTTATAGTATCTTAATAATAATTATATTTTAGTTTGCTTTTTCATGTTATAATATTATAAAAATAAACTTGTAGGAGGTATTGCTATGCAATTTGAAGATAGTTCTTATACAATCGATGAAATATATATATTAAGAGATAAAGATGGTTTTATTGATTTAGAAAATGTTCATTTAAGGTTTCCAATAAATACTAAAGAAAAACGGGGTAGTCAAGATAGAATTAAAAACTGGGTTAATTTTAAAGGAACAAAAGTCTTGATAAAAGGTGAAAGAAAACTATTAGATGAAAGAAATTATGGTTATTATGCTGAATTAATAGTTGAAGAAATTGGTAAAAAATTAAATATACCAATGGCTCATTATGACCTAGTGAAATTAAAAGATAAAGAAGGTAAAGAAATATATGGAAATATGTCTTTCTTGATGTATGATTTAGAAGATGAATTACTTAGTATTCATGATTTAATAGGAGATGACATAGAAGACAAACAATTTATAGATTCTTCTGATTTAAATAGAGTACTTGATAAACTTCAAAAATCTTTTAAAGATATGGGTTATAGTGAAGATAAAATAAAAGAACTTATTTTAGAATTTAAAAAACGACAAGCCTTTTCTATTTTAGTTTTAGAAACTGATAAACATATTGAAAACTATTCTTATATTAAGGGTAAAGATTTTTCTTTAAGTCCTAATTATGATAGTGAAGCCTCTCTACTTTTAGATAATGATATTCCAACAATTAAAAAAATATTAAGTGATTATACTACGTTAAAAGAAGTAGTTGATATTACTTTACCTCGAATTGGTTTAATAAATGAAAATAATTTTAATTCTTATTGGAAAGATACTTTAGATGAATTAATAATTGATGATGACGTGTATGATTATTGTTTAAATGTTTTATGTCAAAAAATAGATATGGATCTGATACTTGATAAAGTAGAAGAAAGAATTAATGCTAAATTAGATGATGATATTAGATTGATTGCAAAGTATGCTTATGAAGAACGGTTTAGAGTATTTAAACAAATAATTGTAGGTGATATCTAAAATATGTAATTCTCACTTTATGTCCTGTTAATTATTATCTAAAAATTATATAATGCTTGGTGAAAGGAGCAATTATGAATCAAGAAAAGATTGGAAAATTTATTGCTAGTCTTAGAAAAGAAAAAAATTTAACTCAACAAGAACTAGCCGAGATTTTGGGAGTATCTGATAAGTCGGTGAGCCGTTGGGAGAATGGCAAGACAATGCCTGATCTTTCATTGATGCAACCTTTATGCCAAGAATTAGGTATTACAATTAATGAGTTATTAAGTGGGGAGAAACTAAAAAAGGAAGAATATCAAGAGAAATCAGAAGAAAATATTTTAAATACGATTGATTATTCTAACAAAAAAATAAAACATACAAAATCGATTTTTATCTTTTTGATGACTACAATTGGGGTAGTTTTAATAACATTAGGAGTTTTATTTGGAATTGATATTAACAGAATGCGGAATAATGAACCAGTGTTTTTTAGTACTTGGGGATTTCTTTATGCACCTCCAATAAATATTGAAGATGCTAAAATTGAAAATGCTATTAAAGACTATTTAATTCTAGAAGATGAAGAGAATCAGCATTATGATAATGAAAAATCTTTTGTTGCTATGAGGACGTATTTACTAAAAGAAAATTCTAAAAGTAATTATTATGTTTATGCTTGGGTTTTACAGAAAAAGTATTATTTAGAAGATGGTAAAGTAAAAGAAGACTCAGGATCTTCAATTCCTTATAAGTTTGAAGTAGTAAAGACGGATAATACTTATGAAGTTAGAGACTATGATATTCCAAGAGATGGTAGTTATTATGAAAGAGATATGAAACATATATTTCCAAATAGTGTTTTAAGAGATATGGATGATATTCATAATAATGGTGATATAGAAAGATTAGAGTTAGAAATTGAAAATCAAGTAAAATTGTATTTTCATGAATAATAAAATAATTAGAGAAGTAATATTTACAACAACTTCTCTTTTTGCTATACTTTTTTATGGAGGTTATGATGAAGAAGTATTTAGATTTTTTAATTAAAGGTATCTATGCTGGAATAGTAATTGGAATAGGTGGAATTGCTTATTTAGCAATCGAAAATAAAATAGCAGGTTCGTTTATTTTTTCATTTGGCTTGCTTACAGTTTGTATGTATTCATTTAATTTATATACTGGTAAAGTAGGGTATATTTTAGAAAATAAAATTAGTTATGTAATTGAATTATTAATATCTATGATAGGTAATTTTTTAGGTACATTTCTAGTTGGTAATTTAATGCGATTGACAAGATTTGAAAATTATATCAAAACGGCTAAAAATATTGTAAATGTTAAATTAAATGATAATCTTTTAAGTATTTTTATTCTAGCTATTTTCTGTGGTATGATTATGTATATTGCAGTTAATAACTATAAAAAAGAAAAAGATGTAATTGGTAAATATATGACTATCTTTATGGGAGTTATGGCTTTTATCTTATGTGGATTTGAACATTGTGTTGCTAATATGTTTTATTTTAGTATAGCCGGAGTCTTTTCTTTTAAAGTATTCTATTACTTATTAGTTATGATTTTAGGTAATAGCCTAGGTTCAATTATTATTGCTTTTTATTACAATAGATATAATAAAAAATAAATATTTTATGAATATTTTAGATAGGTTTTGTTATTTACAATTACCTATCTTTTTGTTATACTTTTATTAGATAAATGATAAGTTTATTAGTACAAAGGAGGGTATAATATGTGTACAGCTATAACTTATAATACAAAGGACCATTATTTTGGAAGAAATTTAGATTTAGAATATTCTTATAAAGAAACAGTAACAATAACACCTAGAAAATATCCCTTTAAGTTTCGAGAATTAAAAGATATAAATGAACATTATGCTATGATTGGAATGGCTTATGTTGCAGAGGGGTATCCCCTTTATTATGATGCAATTAATGAAAAAGGTTTAGGAATGGCTGGTTTGAATTTTCCAACTAATGCTAGTTATAAAGAATTAAGAGATGATAAAGATAATATTGCACCTTTTGAGTTTATTCCTTATATTTTATCTCAATGTTCAAATATTAAAGAGGCAAGAGAGTTATTAAGTAAAATAAATCTTGCTAAGATTAACTTTAGTGATTCTTTACCTGCATCTCCTCTTCACTGGATAATTGCAGATAAAGAAGAATCAATTACCGTTGAAAGTGTAGAAGAAGGATTAAAAATTTATGATAATCCAGTAGGTGTATTAACAAACAATCCAACTTTTGATATTCATATGTTTAATTTAAATAACTATATGTATTTATCAACCGAACAACCTATTAATAATTTTTCAAGTAAACTAAAGTTTGATACTTATAGTCGGGGAATGGGAGCTTTAGGATTGCCAGGTGATTTATCTTCAGCATCAAGATTTGTTAAAGCAACATTTACCAAAATGAATTCCTTATCAGGAGACACGGAATCTGAAAGTATTAGTCAATTTTTTCATATTCTAACATCTGTTGAACAACAAAGAGGCTGTGTTCATATGGGTGAAGATAAATACGAAATAACAATTTATAGTTCTTGCTCAAATATGGACAAAGGAATTTACTATTATACAACTTATGAAAATAGTCAAATTACAGGTGTTGATATGCATAAAGAAAATTTAGACAGCGATAAATTAATAAATTATGATTTAATTAAAGGTCAACAAATTAAGATGCAAAATTAAATCCTTAAAAAGGGAAAGGAAAAAGGAATGTGAGTGATTTATATTTAGCTTTTTGGATAATTTTTATATTAGTATTTCCAGCTTATTTTCTAATTAAGTTTATAGTTAATTATATAAGTTTAAATGGTAAGAAGCCCTTATTACTAATTTTTAATAAAGAAAATAAATTATTTTTAGGATTAATGGCAGGATTTATTATAATCTTTTGGGTTGCTTTCTTTTCTATTTATTATTTTAGGGTGACTCCTTATTTAAATTATTACAAAGAAACTCTTGATATAGAAAGTAATATAGTATATCAAGCAGAATCTAATAATTGTTTAATTAATTATAATTGTTCTAAATTTATAGATTTAAATCAAGGTAATACTCTTGAAATTACAAGTACTAGTCGAGACTATATTAAGTTTAAATTAAATACTTCTGTTATAGTTACTAGATGTACTAATTGTGATTTAACTTATCTAAAAGTAGATGAGGAATATAAATTATCTAAAAATCAAAAAATATATTTTAATATTTTAGACGATGAAAATAATAATAGATATTCCTATGATATATATTTAAGTTAATAGTTGGAGGGTATGATGCAAAGAAAATTATATGTAAGATGTGATAAATGTTCTAAAACTTTAAAATTTGATAATTATGCTAAAAGATTTATTTGCTATGATTGTAATAATCGAATACCTTTAAGTAAAGTAACAAAAGAAAATAGTTTTATAGAAGAAGATATGGGTTTTAATGAGACTCTAAAAAAAGCTAAAATGTTACCTAGAGTTTTTACCAAAGAAGATTTTTTAACTATGTTAAAACATAAACTAAAAAATAAAGCCTTTGCTCCTGATAGTTTCCTTAAAATCAAAAAGTATATAGCTCAAAATGTTAATGTAATTAATTTACCTTTAATTTTATACGAATGTGAATGTGCTTGCTATGATGGAGAAGAACAAGATTATAAAATATATAAAATTGAAAATATGATATATGATGAATATTTAGAATTTAATAAAGAAGTTTTAAATTCCCTTTACCCAATTGATGTTAATATGGTAAGTAATGAAGTATTAGAAAATAATAATTTTAATATTGATTACCAAGATGTCTTAACATCAGTTCATGAAAAAGTTCAAAATGATTTTGCTAAGAAGGATGTTATCTTTTTAGAAGAAAAAATAGAATGTATTGTTTTACCTATTTATGATTGTAATTTAAAATATAAGAATAAAGAATATCATTTAGCAATGAACAGTACAACTGGTAAAATTAGTTTAAAAGTTCCAGTTGATAATATAAAAATAGTTGTGGTTTTACTTCTCTATTTAATAGTTGATATTTCTCTTTTCATTATTAGTAGTATGTTGCATTTAACTGAACAGTTTACTTTTATAATGGCTATTTTATTATTTGTTATGGAATTATTTGGATTAATTTGTATGTATATTTCTACTAAAATATACGAAAGTGATGATAATAAAAATAAATATCATATTAAAAATATAAGATAATATAAAATGAATTAAGTAAGTTTTTTGCTTTCTTAATTCATTTTTTATATATAAAAATATTGTTTATATTACAATTTACTTTATTTTTTTAATTTAAATCTAAACTATCTTCGTTTAATAAGAAATAATAAATTCCCATCGTTATAATACCTTTATCATCAATTCTAGGTTTGCTAACATCTCCTGTGATGATAATTTTTTTGAATGAATCTCCAATATTGTTTAAAGATTTTCTTTCTTGCTCTTCTTTTTCAGAATTATATATTTCATAAGCAGATTGAATATATATTCTTTTGCTTCCTTGATTACAAACAAAATCTACTTCATATTGTGGTTTCAAGCGAGTTCCTTTTTCATTACTTTGATTAATTTCAACAACTCCAACATCAACATTATATCCTCGTCTTAATAATTCGTTATATATAATATTTTCCATAATATGACCTTTATCAATTTGTCTAAAATTTAATCTTGCATTTCGAAGACCTAAATCTTCAAAATAATATTTATATGGAGAATTAATATATTTTTTTCCTTTAACGTCATATCTCTCGGCTTTATTGATTAAAAATGCATCTTCAAAATAATCTAAATATTTACTTATAGTTTTATCACTTAAAACAATATTCTTTTTACTTTTAAAGGTATTTTGTAAATTATAAGGGTTGGTAAGAGACCCGATTGATGAAGATATTATATTTAATAATTCATTTAACTCTTCTTTATTAGTAATATTATTTCTTTCTATAATATCTTTAATATAAGTTTCTTCAAACAATTTTTTTAAATAATCTGAGCGTTCATTATTAGTTTCAAAGGAAAGTATGTAAGGTAAACCTCCATATATACTATATTGTTCATATCCTTCATATTTATCACCATCAAATGCACTCATATATTCGCTGAAACTAAGTGGATAAACATGTATTTCATCACCACGACCTCTAAACTCTGTAATTACATCTGATGATAAAAACTTAGAATTACTACCAGTTACATATACTTCTATATTATCTTCATAAAGAAAAGTATTTAAAACCGGAACAAAGTCTTCCATTTTTTGAATTTCATCTATTAGTAGATAATATTTTTTGTCATCTTTTATAAGTGATTTTACATAATCTAAAAATTTATTTCCATCTAATAAAGGTTCATTTTCTTTTATATCTAAAGGGATATATATTATATGATTTTTATCATTATTTTTTAATAAATATTTATAAAATAACTTTCTTAATAAATATGATTTTCCACATCTTCTAATACCAGTTATAACTTTTATTTGACCATTACCATCTTTTTTGATTAATTGATTTAAATAAAAATCTCTTTTTATTTCTTTCATAAGTTATTCACCTTCTTGAAATAATTATACTATATATATTGATTTTTGTAAATATACAAATTCCGAGAAAATTCGCATTTGCGAAATTCCTCGAGTGCAAAAGTAATTTCCACCCCTAAAAAGTATAAATATGGAATTTAGTCTTTCAAAATAAATGTATGGA
>CANQJD010000038.1 GCA_947624175.1 uncultured Bacilli bacterium | reverse complement strand
CTTATATAAATTTGGTCAAATTATTTTGACAAAAAAATAAAAAATTAGGACACTTTAATTTCCTAATTTATAGAAAAGAATTAATTTTAATATTTTGACAATTTTGGACAACTATTTTTGCATTGATAATTTCATATTATTTATTTCATCTTTCGTTTTAGAATTTTCTAATGTTTCATTAAAGAGAAAATCATATCTAAATAAAGCAAAGCCCTTATAATTATTTAATGTTTTAATATAATTAATTTGTCTTTCAATGATATTATTATTAACCATCCATTCCTGACTACCAGTTCCTGCTTGACTATCAAAACTACCTACTTTATAAAATGCTAACACCGGAATTATTTTAGTTTTATTTTTTATTAAAGTATTCCAATTAGTAACGGTTTCTAAAAATGGTTTATATTGATTTTCAAAACCATAATAAACTTGAGGCATAATTATATCAACATAATTATCGATTGAAAGCCAAGTTTTAACATCAGCAAAATGATAAGTATAATTATTTTCTAAATTACCATCTGGGGCTATACTAAAAATTAAATTTGAATTATAATCTTTAATTACTTTATAAACACTTTTAATCATTGTATTAACAACATTTAACCTATAATCTGAAAGTGTAATATTAGGATTTTTTTCCATATATTTTAAATAGTTATCTTTATCAATATCTTGGTCAACATAAAAATAATCATCAAAATGAATACCAGCTATATCATAGTTAGATATTAGCTCATAAACTTGTTTTATAATTAAATCAATAGCTTTAGGACTTGCTGGATTATAATAAATTCCAGAGTTGCTTACTCGAACCGCATCTGTATTTAACAAGGAATAAGCTGGATTACTTTTAGCTATTTTACTGGTATCATTATCAGAACTTATCCGATACGGATTAATCCAAGCATGAATCTTCAAGTTTCTTTTTTTACCTTCTCTTATAAAATAATCTAAATAATCCATCCCCGGATTCTTTCCTTCTACACCGGTTAGAGTTATAGAATAAGGAAATACTTTAGAATTATAAATGGCATCTGAAAAGGGAGATACTTGCAAGAAAATAGTATTAAAGTTTAAAGAAGCAATATTATCTAACATTTTATTAATATATGATTTATTAATGGTTAAAGCATTACCTTGAAAATAAGTTAAATATTCAAGATAACTAATATAAACTCCTCTTATCTCTTCTTCTTTTATAACTTGTTCCTCTCGCTTACTAGAAGAAACAGATGCTACTCCTAAAAGAAAAACTAATAAAATTAAAATAAAGACAAATATTTTTTTCATATAATCACATCTTAATTGTATGAAATATATTTGTCTTAATTTGTCATTTCTTGTTACATTTCATCTACTTCTTCAATTGCTAAGACATTTAGTAGATTAGAAATTACTAGATAAACAAGTTTTACTAAAGCTAAATAATTATTTTTAACAGTAGTATCTTCTTCGGTTAATATATGATAGTTGTTATAAAATTTATTAAATAAACTAGCAAGGTCAAATAAGAAATCGGTTACATAATTTAGGCTTTTATCATTATAACTACGATTTAAAATATTAGGTAATTCAAGAATCTTTAAAATAATATCTAAAAATTCGGAATTTTCAATTTTAGTAAAATTAAAGTTATCTATATTTGATTTTCTTAATAATGATTTAAGTCTTACAACGGTATATAGAAGATAAGGTCCGGTTTTACCATCGAATGAGGCAAACTTTTCAAGGTCAAAGATATAATCGGTATTTCTAAATGACATTAAATCCGAATACTTAAGAGTTGCAATTGTTAGTTTATCAATTACTTCATCTTTATTTTTAATACCATCTTTCATTTTAGGAGTAATCTCTTCTTTAATTAGGTCAATAAGATTACCTAGTTCCATTACTCCACCATCTCTTGTTTTATAAGGTTTACCATTTTTACCATTGATAGTACCAAAGCCAAAGTGCATTAATTTACAATTATCTCTAACTAAACCTGATTTATAAGAGGCTCTAAAAACTTGTTCAAAGTATAAAGATTGTCTATTATCCGTAAAATACCAAATCTCATCAGGTTGGAATCTTTTTTCTCTTGAATAAATCGTTGCTAAATCCCTTGTTGCATAGATAGTTGCTCCATCTTGTTTAATTACAATTAAAGGTGGCATTTCTTTAGTGTCCGCGTCTTCCTTAACATCCATAACCATGGCCCCATTTGATTCATATAAATAAGGGTTTAAAACTTCTAACATTTGAGGAACATCTTTAAAACTATCTAGTTCCCCTTCCCATAAATCAAAATGACAATTTAATTTTTGATAGACTTCTTTAATCGTAACTAAAGAAATATCAACAAGTTGCTTCCATAAGGCAATATATCTTTGGTTTCCTTTATCAATTTCAGCAGTGATTTCTCTTACTTCTTCCATTCTTGTTTCATTACTAATTGCATCAAGATTGGCTTTTACATACATCTCTCCTAAATCACTTGGAGTATAATTTACTTTTGGAAATTCTCCTTCATAATTTTCATCAAAGAAAACTAAATCAGGTTCTCTTTTTTTAATTTCTGAAATTAACATTCCAGCTTGTCTTCCCAAATCTCCAATATGGACATCACTTATTGTTTTATCCCCAAGTAAATTAGCAAGTCTTCGCATCGCCTCTCCAATATTAGGCGAACGCATATGTCCAACATGAAGGGCTTTTGCAGCATTAGCCCCACCATAATCTAAAAAAACTAATTTTTCTTGATGTTTATCTACTAATAAATTAAAATCATTCAAAACTAAATTTAAGTATTTTAAAACATCAACATCTCTAAAAGAAAAATTAATAAATCCAGGATTTGCTATATTAATATTTTCAAATCTATCTAATTTAGATACGATTTCATTTGCTATATCCATCGGATTCTTATGATATTTTTTGGCTAAAATCATAGCAATATTTAATTGAAAAGTCCCAAGTTCTCTTTTTCCACTAGGAAGAATTGGAATATTATCTACTTCGTAACCTAAATTATTTATAATATTAGTTATATAATTTTCTTGTTCTTTAATAAAGCTCATAAGCCCACCTCAAATTCATTTATATTTTATAATAAATTTCATATTTTTACAAGTAAAAAGAAGAAATTAATCTTCTTTTAAATCTCTAAAAATATTATTAATTAACTGTTACAATACAAGTTGAGGCTGCTCCTCCACCTTTAGGAGTTACAGTAATTGTGGTTGTTCCTTTTCCAACTGCTCTTATAATACCATTATTATCAACGGTTGCAACTCTTGTATCTTGACTTGCAAAGGTTACGGTTTTATCACTTGCATTTTCAGGTGATACTGTTGCAATTAAAGTATACGTATCATTAAGATTAATTGAAACAGATGTTGTATTCAATTTAACACTTGATGCAGATATATAACTAACATTTATAGTTGCTGTTGCTTTTAAACCATTTCTTCTAGTAGTTGCAACGATAGTTGCTGTTCCAGGTGCTATTCCTCTTACAACTCCATTAGCATCAACTGTTGCAATTTTAGTATCACTACTAACAAAATCTACAGCTTTAAATGATGCATTACTTGGAGTTATAATTGGACTTAAGGTTACAGTACTTCCAACTCCAATTGGATAAGTACTTAAAGCAAACGAAATTGATTTTTCTTCAATTACATTTCCAGCATTTACAACTTCAATAGTTGCTGTATCAGTATAACCTCCATCAACTGATCTAGCTGTTATAACAGCACTTCCTGGTGCTAAAGCTCTCACATTACCACTTTGATCAATAGAAGCAACACTTGGATTATTACTAGACCAAGTCACAGATTTATTTGCAGCATCAGCAGGTTTGAAGACTACTACTAATCTTTTAGTTATACCAACAGGTACAACGGAATAATTAGTTGTTATATCAATACCTTGTAACTTATTAGTAAAATTACCAACTGTAACTTCACAAGTAACTGAAATATTATTAATTGTTTTAGCAACAATTGTAGCAGTTCCATTTCCTCTAGCTGTCACTAATCCATTAGCATTAACAGTTGCAACATTTGAGTTACTACTAGACCAAGTAACTCGATTGCTAGCACTACTAGGTGAAACATTAGCTATTAACTGACTTGTTGTTCCACTTGCTAAATTTATTTTCTTTTCATTTAAACTTATTGATTTAGGATAATTTTCCGTTTTAATACTTTCTCCATTTACAATTGTAGAAGTACCAGTTTTATATACTGTTACATAAGCAGTATCTTTGATTGTTCCATTACTAGATGATACGGTAATAATAGCACTTCCTGCTTTATGACCTGTAACAACTCCTTTAGTATTAACTGATGCAACTGATGAATCACTACTAAAGAATTGTAATCCTAATTCTGTTGCATTAGCAGGTACAGTTCGATAAGACAAAGTAGTTGACCTATTAGGAGATAAACTTATATATTTTTCATTTATATTAATACTTGATAACAATACATTTTTATTTGATACAGTAACATTACATTCACTTACTTTTTCATTAATAAGGGTTTTAACTGTAATTGTTGCCGTTCCATTTTTTAAACCTTCAGCATAACCTGTTACAGAATTAACTCGAACAACACTTGGGTCACTACTAGTCCATACTACTTGCTTATTAGTTGAATTTTCAGGAACAACTGAATAAACAAACTGATAATTACCACCCTTTTTTATACCTATTTCATTTTGATTAATAAGTACGGCTTCTGGTACAATATCCGATTTCAAGGTAATAACCCCAAATTTAACTAACCCTAAAAATACAACAAGTAAAATAATTATTACTAATAATATTTTCCATAATAAAGAAAATAATTTATTTTTATTAGCTTGCCCTTCTGTAACATAAATATTTGGATCTTTATAAATCTCTTTATTAGCATTTTGACTATTATAATTCGTATACATATATATCCTCCATAATTATCTTATAAAATGATTATAGCATAATTAAAGAAAAATTAAAATACCTTAAATGACTTAAATTGATTATTTTTTACATTTTTATAAATAGCTAATTCTTGATTATCTTTATTTATTAATAAAACTAAATCTTCTTTACTATCTAAATTAATAATATTACCATTCTCGACTTTTTTAAGTAATTCCCCTTCTACTTTAATAGTTTTTATATCAAGAGCCTCTTTTATTCTTATTATTTTATAATTATTATCTATTTTATTACTATCTTCTAATTTAAATTTACCACTTTTAGTTCTAATTAAATTTTTCATAGTACAAGGAATATTTAAACTATCTCCTATATCTTTAATTAAACTTCTAATATAAGTTCCTTTACTAACTAAAGTTCTAAAAGTAAATTCTTGATTTTTATTATCATAATCTAATAATTCTATATCATATATTTTAACCATTCTTTTGGGAAGTTCAATTTCTTCTTTCTCTCTAGCATATTCATATAACCTTTTCCCTTTTATTTTAACAGCACTAAAATAAGGAACGGTTTGTAAATATTCCTTTTTAAAAGATTTTACTGTTTTTTCTAACTCTTCTTTTTCTATTTTAAAATTATTATTTTCATTTTTAATATTCCCGGTTATATCTAAAGTATCGGTTTCAATTCCCATTTTAACCGTTGCAATATATTCTTTTGTATCCATAGTTAAAAGTTCCATGATTTTAGTTCCTTTATTAATTCCAATAACCATTAACCCAGTAGCAATTGGATCTAAAGTTCCTGCATGACCTACTTTTTTAATACCTAATTTTTTAGATACTAAATTTACAACATCTCTGCTTGTTAAATTTTTATCTTTATTAATTAAAATTATTCCGTCCATAAAAAACCATTTTCATAAAACCGCACACTATTAGAAGAATTAATATCTTTGCAATTATTATTATTAAGTTCTGTTGTTACCTTACAATCTTTATCTAAAGTAAAACTATTACAACTTCTAAATTCTTGACATTCTTGTTTTTCACTTTCATCTTTATCTTTACAATTCAAATAAGAATTAATATTAGAAATACAATTACTATTACCATTTAAGTAGCATTTACTAGTTTCATAATCAATATTACCAGTTATATCATCAAATAATTGCAAAAGTAAAGGAATAATTGTTGGTAGTAAAAATACAATAATCGCTGCCCCAAATCTAATACCAATTTTTTTAACTCCATCTTTATTTTCAGGATTAACAACATTTTTAAATAAATCTAAGGCAATCCAAATAATCAATCCAAGGGGAACTGCAAATCTAATGATATTTAAAATCGTTCTAATTAAAGACACCACTCTTAAAAAACCTAAAGTATCACAAATATAAAATAAAAAATTCATAAAATCACATCCAAGAGTATTATACATTATTTTTCTAAAATAATAAACAATTTTTAGAAAAAAACATATAATGTTAAGAGGTGAAAACTTATGTATAATAATCCGTATAATTTTTATCCTTATATGAATGGAGTAAATGGTTTTAATGCAATAAATGGCTTCCCGGCTGCTGCTGGAATTTCTAGAGCAGCAAGACCAGGTCTTTTTCAAGCTTTTAGAAATATTAAATGGAATTCTATTTTAACTAATACCCAAAAGACTTTAAATGTTATTAATCAAGCAATCCCCGTTTATTATCAAATTAAACCCATTGCTAGTAATTTAAGAAGTTTTGGTAAAATCATGAGTGCTTTTAATAGCCCAGATACCCCTTCTTCTCAAACTACTACTCAAGAAGTAACAAGAGAAGTAAAAGAAAAAGAAAACCAAAATGGTCTTCCGACTTTCTTTATTGATTAGATTTTACAAAGTTATAACTATCTAAACACATATCTTCTAAAGTATATTTACAAGTAAAACCTAATTCATCCCTGGCTTTTTCGCTTGATGCATAACAAGCATCAATATCTCCTTCTCTTCTTTCAGTAATTTGATAGTTAACTTTAACTTTATTTACTTTCTCAAACATTTTAACAAGTTCTAAAACACTTGTTCCATGTCCGGTTCCTAAATTATAAATTTTTAAACCGGTTTTTTTGTTTTCTAATGCAAGTAGATGTCCGTGAGCTAAATCTAAAACATGAATATAATCACGAACTCCCGTTCCATCAACTGTTTTATAATCATCTCCAAAGATATTTAAAATTGGTAATTTACCGGTTGCAACTTTTACAATATAAGGCATTAAATTATTAGGTATTCCATTTGGATCTTCTCCAAGTAATCCAGACTTATGAGCTCCAATTGGATTAAAATATCTTAAAATGGTTATATCAAAACTAGAATCAGCCTTATATAAATCTTCTAAAATATTTTCTATCATTAATTTGGTTGTTCCATAAGGATTCGTGGTATGCAAAGGAAAATCTTCTTTAATTGGTAAACTTTTTGGGTTGCCATAAACGGTTGCACTTGATGAAAAAACTATTTTTTTAACCTTATATTTCATCATATTTTTTAAAATATTAATGGTTGATAATAAATTATTTTCATAATACATTAATGGTTTACTAACACTTTCGCCAACCGCTTTTAAACCTGCAAAATGAATAACTGCATCAAGTTTTTCTTCCTTAAATACTTCTTCAACTTTCGAGTTATCACATAAATCATAATTATAAAATTTGACTTTTTTACCTGTTATCTTTTTAATCTTATCTAATACTTCAATTTTGGAATTAATTAAATTATCAACAATAACTACTTCATAATTATTTTCTAATAATTCAATGACGGTATGGGACCCAATATATCCACATCCCCCTGTTACTAATATTTTCATACATACCTCCTAATAAGTAACTATTTCTTTATCTATATTTCTTAGTTTATCTTTCGAACTTTCAGGAATAGTAATTAAAGTACTATCTCCATCAGAAATAAATCTATTTTTTTCTAATAATTTAAAATTCATTTCAATATCAAAATCTGAACCATTATTATCATAAGCCCGACATCTTTTTAAGAAAGTTTTATCAAAACTTGCGTCAAATGGTGATACTTCACTTTCCCAACCAACTCTTAAAGCGGCTTCTGTTTCATAAGTTTTACCATCATATTCGCCTTTTAAGATATATTGATAATTAGAATGATTTTTCTTATAAGGAGAACCAAATGGAAGAGCTACAATCTTTAAGTAATCATTTGGAATAATACTTTCTAAAGCTTCATACATCTTACCAACTACTTCTTTGGTTTTTTCAGTTGATATCTTGGTAAAATCAGGATGAGTAGTCGTATGATTTCCTATATCATATCCATTTTTAATTAACCATTTCATAATATCTTCATTATATTCTTTTTGATTACAAAGTTCAGCATTCAAAAAGAAAGTTGCTGTTACTCCATAATCGGGATATTTCTTTTTAATATCCTCAAGTATTCCAATAGCTGATTTCGGATCAAACTCTAAATTACCATCACTATCTTTACCAATTACTTTAAAGTTATTAGCATTCCCATCATCAAAAGTTAAAACAATAGGACTATATCCTAAAGGAACATTAATTTCTCCATCAATATAATCTTTTAATCTTACCATTCTATAACCTTTTTCATAATAAAACTCTAAATCTTTAAGAAATGCTTCACTGGTTCTAGAATAACCATCTTTATCAACATTACCTCCTGTATACTTAGGAGTCGTATCAATTATTTGATGATACATCATAATCGGAACCTTTCCAAGTTCATTAACACCTTTTTCTTTAAATTCAGCAACTGGAATACTTCCTTTGGATATTGTTAGTTCTAATAAATTATCACTTAAATTACTTTTAATAACAATATCTTTTTCAGTATTATCACTATAAATATAATTAGTTTTTAACTCTAAATTATGTTTTTTAGCATAATCTTCTACTTCCTTAATCTTCATATCTTTAAAATCTATAATTGTTTTCTCTTCTTCTTTAGGACTAGTAAAGGTATCTTTTTTATTAATTACCATAAAAGCAATGATTCCTAAAGCAACAATTAAAACGACAATAACAAAACCCCTCACTTGTTTTTTTAATCTTCTTTTTCTTCTCATATCTATCACATTTTTATTATATACCAAAATTTGTTAAAAAACTATACCAATTAATTAATTTTTACATAAACTATTTGTAGGTGGTAGTATGTTTAAAAAGCACAACCATGGTATGTTTTGTTATTGTTCAATGTGCAGAACAAGAAGAAAAACAAGTATATTATATAATATAGTTATAAGTATTTTTCTTATTATCTGTGCTTATCAACTACTTATAATTCTACTTGCTTTTACAAGAATTAATCTGTTTATTTTATTTTTAGAATTTCTATTTTTAATGTTTTTACTAACGAGAAGTTTGTTTTGATTTGACACAATTAATTGTTATCATTATTAAAAGAACCTCGGTTCAATCCGAAGTTTTTTTTATCTAGTTTCAATTTTAACTTTCTTACCTTTAAAAGCAATAGCCATCTTAATAACATCTAAATTTTTAACACTTGTGTCATACTTCATATCATCAATCTGTTCAAAGGCTGTTTCTATTGTACTTTCAAATGTTGTATTATCTCTTACTAACTTAAATTCTATTATATAAGCAGGTATATTCTTAACTTTAGGCTTTAATAAAATATCATACCTACCAAAACCCGATTCACGATTACTTGTTACTTCATAATAATCGTTATCTATACGAAGTAATCCCATAACAAATGCATGATAAAATGCTTCTGATGCTGAAGTTCCTGGTACATCAAGATAACTAAAAGTTTCTAAAACTATATTTTCTAAATCATTTCTAAAATCATCTATTGTTCCATTTGCTAAATATCTAACTATACTATTACCATTATAGTCATCTTTAAACCAACTTGTCGCCATATCAATTAAATTCTTTTTAACTTCTAAATTTGGTATTTTTAAAGTTATATCCTCGCCATCTCCAACCAAATCAGTAGGTGTTAAATAACCAGTTAATAAGAATAAAGTCCAAACCGTATTAGGATCACCTTTTAAATTCTTTAAATCCATATTAAAATCTATATTTATATGTTCCTTATAGCCTTTATTTATTAAATCTTCAAACTCCGAAAGTAAATTAGTTTTATCTTTAATATTATATATTAAATTTTTAAGTAACTCAACTACCCCTGTATTTACCCAATATGGTTTTAATTCTTTATCATTTAAATATTTTAAAATACTCCAAGGATTATATATTATATTTTCATCAAATGAGTATCCCCCATACCATTTTTTAACATCATCGAAAGTGTTTTCTAAATTATATTCCTTTAATACTTCTTTAACTTCATCTTCTGTAAATCCAAAATAATTAGAATACATACTATAGTTCAAATTATAAACATTAATATTATTTGTTTCAACTGCAAAACTTGAAACTACCCCTGTCATTATTAACTTTTGAATTTCACTATTATCTTTAAACGAATAATTTATTAATTGTTCTAAAAAACTTTCTATTTCTTTTTCATAACCATTTATAAATCCTTCTAATAAGGGTACATCATAATCTTCTAAAATAACTATAACTTTTCTTTTATAATGATTATTCAAAAATCTTATTAAATCCCCAATTGGACTATAAAGTATATAATTTTCACATTTTATAACTTTCTTAAATTCTTTTTTATGAATATCATTAAATTCTGGACTTTTAAGTAAAAATTCATATTCTTTATATAATTTTTTCATAAGTATTTTATACTTTTTAATAAATTCTTGATAGGTATTTGCTTTTAATTCTCTAAATGATAATGATATAACTGGATATTTATTCATTTCCATCAAGTATTTATCTTCTTCTTTAGTTATATTTAAACCCTTAAATAAATCTTTAATATTAGGATTATCTTTATATTTTATATTAAAATAATAATCAAGCATAGACATATTTAAAGTTTTACCAAACCCGCTTGGTCTTGTAAATAAACATGGTATATAAAACTCATCAATTATATCTTTAATTAATAAAGTTTTATCAATATATAAATAATCATTTTCAATTATTGTTTTAAAATCATCTATTTCTATATTAATATTTTTCATACAATATTGCCTCTTTTCTAGCAATATTGTATCATATAATATATATAAAGTAAATACGATACCATATGATATCGTATTTTTTATTCTAAATTATTATTCCTTTGAAGCCTTATTTTTTGACTTATTTTTTTTCTTTTTAGTTTCTTCTCCTACTGTTGCATAGTAATACTTGGCTATATATAAAAGACAAAATGGAATTAATCCCCAAAGAAATGATATAACTCTAAATAAAGCAAAGGCTTCTAGTATAATTGTTAATAAACTAAAAATTATAGTTAAATATCTTAATATTTTTCGCCTTTTATAATTATTATACTTTTCATCATTAGTCATTACTAATCACTGTACCAATCATATCCCCTTTTAAGACTTTAATTAAGTTTTCCTGGTCATTAAAGTTAATAACTAAAATGTCTTTATTATGTTCCTTACAATCTTCTATACATTTAAGGTCCATAACTTTAATTTCAGGATTAGCTAAAACCTCGGCATGAGTTAATCTTTTATACATCCGAGCATCTTTATATTTATTTGGGTCTTTATCATATACCCCATCAACATTAGTAAGTTTGATGATAACATCAGCCCCAATCATAATCGCTTTCATACTAGCCGCGGTATCCGTTGAACAACCAATATGACCAGTTCCACCACTGAAAACAACAATTACTCCTTCATTATACATTTTCTTTAATTCATCTTCACTATGATATTCAATTAATTCATGAAAATCAAATGGTGAAAAGATAACATTTTCTAGTCCCACTTTATTAAAAGCATCCCGAAGAGCTAAAGCATTCATAGTTGTTCCAAGCATTCCCATGGAATCAGCATTAATGGCTTCCATATCTTGATGACTTCTTCCTCTAAAGAAATTTCCACCACCACATACAATTCCTATATTAATACCCATATCATGAACTCTTTTAATTAATTCGGCTATTTCTCTTGTTTTATCTTTATTAATATTTTCAGAATCACTCATAAGTGATTCTCCACTTAATTTTAATAATATATTTTTATACATCCTTATCCTCCATATATTCTTTTAAATTATCTAAAATTTCTTTATTGATATCTTCTATTTCTCTTATCTTTTTATCTTTAATACAATTAATATTTTTCCAATTATATAAAGTTGCAAGTTCAACATATGCTGCTTCTGAATTTTTTAAATGGTCAGGATTCATTTCATGTTCATCAAGTGAAGCCCGATTCTTTTTAAGTTCAACAGCATAAGTATATGGAACGTGCAAGAAAATTGTTTTATCAGGTTTAGGAAGTCCTAGTAACCAAAACTCTAATTTATCTATCCATTCATACATATGAAATCTTTCTTCATCATCTCTTATTTTACTTCCTTGATGAGCCATATTACTACTTACATACCTATCACAGATTACAAAGTAATCATCTTCTAAATATTTAATTATTTCAGGAATATTATATTTTCTGTCAGCTGCATAATATAAACTTGCAACTTTTGGGTCAAGATTAACTGCCCCTTCCGGAAACCAACATTCACTTATTTCTTTTTTGCCTAAATAAGGTCCTCCAACAATTTTACCAGTTGGTGTATCATATTTTGGAAAAGTTACTCGAATAGCTTTATAACCCATATCTATTAATTTTTCAACTAATAACTTACTTTGAGTTTCTTTACCAGAACAATCAGTTCCTTCAATTACAATAAATTTTCCCATTACTTCCTCCTATATTTTACAAACTGATATTTTATTCCCGAGTCTTCATGACTTTCAAGAACTTCTCTTCTAAATTCTTCTTTTTTAAATTTAGGAAAATACGTATCAGCTAAACTTTCAGCATCAACTTCCGTTAAATATAAAGTATCTGCTAAATCTATAAATTGTTTATAAATACTTTCTCCACCTATTATAAATATAACATCATCATAATCTTGATATTTTTTTAAAAATTCATCGATTGAATGAAATACTTCAACTTCCCTTGGTATATCATCACGATTAATACTTCTTGTTAAAACAATATTATGTCTATTCTTTAATACTCCAGGTAAAGATTTAAAAGTATTTTTACCCATTAAAACAACATGATTATTAGTAACTTCTTTAAAATATTTTAAATCTAATGGTAAATGCCAAATTAAATTATTATTAAGTCCTAATTCTAAATTCTTCCCAACACAAGCAATCATGGCTATTTTCATAATTCACCTACTGAGTTATTTCAAATTCAATCTTGCCATGATGGTTATAATTCTCAATTTTAATATCTTTTAACTCTCTTGAATTATCAAATTTATAAAAATCTTTAACTTTTGGATTTATCCATAAAGTAGGTGCTTCATAATCTCCAAGTTCTTTGTATCTTCTTAATTGTTCTTTAATACCATCTACTTGATTAACATAAATATGAGCATCTTTTAAACTCCAATACATCTTACCTGGTTTAAGTCCCGTTACATGAGCAATTAAATTAACTAAAACCGCATACTGCGTAACATTAAAAGGTAATCCAAGGGGAACATCACATGACCTTTGATGAACCCAGCAATTAACTTTACCATCACTGACACTCCATTCACTAGACCAAACACAAGAAGGGAGAACAGCCGTTTCTAACCATTCATTTTGCCACAAAGACACAATCATTCGTCTATCCGTTGGAAAGGTTTTAATCTTTTCAATTAAATCATCTATTAAATGATATCTTTTAACTATCCATCCATAAGCAGTTCCTATTGTATGAGCATATTCTTTTCCAAAAAACTTATGAACATCTTTTTTAACTAATTTTCCATCTTCAAGGACATTTTGAGTTGCATTCCAATATCCTTCTTCATCCACTTCCCATTCATCCCAAATATGATTATTTCTTTCTTGTAACCATCTAACATCATTACTTTGAGCTTGATAAATCCATAACATTTCGGTAATCGCATTTTTAAAGAAAACTTGTTTAGTTGTTAAAATAGGAAATTCTTTCCCTAAATCAAATTCTAAAGAATATCCAGGAATATTAATGGTATTAACCCCTGTTCTATTCTCTACTTCCACTCCATTATTCAAGATTTCTTCACATAATTTTAAATAATCTTTATCAAATTTTGACATATTTTTCTCCTCTTATCTCTATTATACAAAATTTATATTTCTTAATCAAGAAAGTTTTACAAGAACATCAAAAAAACTGACAATATCTCAAGTTTTAACTTTAACATTTTTATCAGTTTCTATATTAACATATATTTATAAACTCGCCGCTCGCCTACAGGCGAGTTTTGCCATTGCTGTCTTCTTAATTGTTGATTTATTGTCACTTTTTGAAAAATTGCCCCGAATTTAGCTGATATGGTTCATCTAATGTTCCTTCCCCATCTACTATTGTGGCCCCGGATATCAGATTAAGACTAGGCCGAATGCCGCTGTAGCCGTAAGTGACGTGATAGAGCGACACAGTACCGGTCGTATCCCAGGAAGCAGCAAAACTCGAGTCGAGAGAGGAAGGCGACAAAAGACATTCATCACCATTATGATTTGCTGTTTGATAAAGCCAACTTGCTTTTACATAAGAATAACTACTAGATAAACTATTGATCCAACTACAACTATTTGATGCATATCTTACATCACTTGGATACATTAATGATATATTTCCATGGGCTATATCTCCATTCCATGTTGCTTGATTTCCTTCCCAAATATCTCCTCCACTACAACTTCCACTACATGAAGCATTTCCTCTTTCATATGTATAATTTGTTATTGTATCTTTATTATAATTAAAATTTCCTAAATAATATTTTGTATTTTCTATCATACTTTTGGCATTTTGACTTAAGTAACTCATATATCCATCACTTGGTTGACTCGTTTCTTTGTCACTTCCTGCATTTAACCAATATTGTAAGCCTCCTGTTGTCCAGTCATTATTTTCTGTACCACGTGTTGGATAATTCCAATAAGCATAATCTCCACTTTCTGTAGATTGTATTTTATAGGTTGTTCCATTTACTTCAAAGGTTGCTGGAAACATATCTCTTGTTAAAACATTATTTCTGACTATTTTTAGATGTTCTTCTCCTGCTTCATCTTTAAATATTCCGAGTATTCTCCATACTTCACAATTATCTCCGTTTTGTTCTTTTCCATCTTGACAATTAAAGTAGATATAATTGTTTACTTTTGGTCCTACATATCTATATTCTCTTATTTCTTGGTCACTATCTTCTTGATATAATGTTCCCTCTGTATTTATGGCTACTAATTCTCCTGTATAATCTGGTTCGGTGCAAGTATCTTCTATATTACTTACAGCTATACTCTTTAATGCCTCTGTTCCTATTCCATATTGGATTTCTTTTTTAATCTCTTTCTCTTCAAAATCTCCCGTTACATTTACTTTGATACTTGCAAAAACATCATCCCATTCATCCATATCATAGTCTGCATCACTTGTATTTCCTATTATTGTTTTACTTGATATCCACATATATATTCTATAGGTTCTTGTTATTTTAGAGTTTGTTCCTGCTGGTATAGTGTTTACATATATCCCTTTTCCTGCTGCTAATCCTGTATAACTTACTTTTTCTATTAGTACTTCTTCTTGGCCTTCTTCTTTAACTTCTACTAATTTAAATGCTAATAGATTATCTTCTATTCTTGTCCCTCTCGTCTCATGTGGTTCTCCATGTTGTATATCTATTTCATACCAAATTGGTTTACTATAGGTATTTTTTCCTTCGATTGTAAACTCAAAATAATCTTTTTCTCCTGGTCCTTCACTTGGTATAGCATTTTCAATTGTTAAAGCAGGGTTTTCTTTAAACTTCATGTATATATCTCCTGCTACTAGTATTTGATTATCAGTTGTTCTTGAATAATTCCATACTGCAAATGAAATACCTAATACGGCAATTAATACAATTGCACTTATCCCTGCAACTATTATTCCTTTCTTCTTACTGCTTTGATTGTTCATTTTATTATCTCCTCTCTCTGGGGCTTGGCCCTTTATTCTAATTATATTATAGAATAC
>CANQJD010000037.1 GCA_947624175.1 uncultured Bacilli bacterium | reverse complement strand
TTTAAAACACTGCATTCCCTTTTACTATAAAGGTTTGCAGTGTTTTTTATATCTAATTATCTACGGAAGTCGGGAAGAAGGAAACTAGAAATAGTTTTCTTTTTTTGACTCTTATGTTATAATAATCAGCCAGGAGGTTTTATGGCAAAATATTATAAAGGGATACTTGGGTATCATAAAGAAGTTTTAAAAAGTTCAGAATTTACATTAGGGGGATATAGAGAGACATATAACGAGGTTGTTGTTTATAATTTGCATAATAATGCTTTTCATAATTCTAAATATGAAGAAGATAAACTTAGTGAATATTTATTACCTATAAAAAGAAAAAATTATAAAGTAACTAATCAAGAAATTATAGATATTTTAGATGATTTATTTAATTATTCAAATACAAATCTTGATTTAAAGAAAGAAACTCAAATAATCTTTGAAATAGTTAAAGATAACGATGGTAATTTATATGCTAAAGAGTTAGTAAGTGGTCTAATTTTCCCTATTTTAATTCAAAGTAAAAATATCAAAGGTTTTTATAATGTAAGTCTTGATAAAGAAGATGATTATGTTCTTAAATATGAAATAAAACTTTATAACTCTAAAATGAAAAAATTAGAATCTTGTTTAACGAATAGAACGATTACAGAAACTAATATTGATGAAGTTCAAGAGTTTTTAAACAAATATAAAGGATTGAATGAAAAAATTTATCTTTTAAGATTAAAAAGTTTATTTGAAAAAAATATTATTGATGAATCATTTCAAACGATTCCTTATGATAAATTAGAAGATGCTCCTATTGTAGCATCATATCAAGAACCTAAAAAACTTAAGAAACCAAGTTATGAAAGTACACTGATTGCCAATATTAAATTATTATTAAAACAAATAAGAGTCTTTAATCCTAATTTATATGAAGAAAAATTAGAGAAATTTAATAGTCTTAGAAGTAATGCAGGTCTTTCATTAAATAGTATGTCTAGAATTTCTTTAGAACAATTAAAAATAGACTTGGAAATGGTTATTATATTTGAAAAAAATGAGCCAAGTTATATATTAAATTATATTAAAAAGATGAAAGAAAGTTATGATAATTATATTTATAATCAGGGAGAAAAAACGGATATAACTCTTGAATATTTAGATGTAATAACAGAAAATTTCTTAATGCAAAAAAATAAATATGATTTAAATAGTGAAAATGAAATATTAGATAATTTAGCTTATTTATATTTGTATGAAGTTTATGAAAATAAAGATAATCTTGAAATATATAAATTAGAAAATAGTTATTTTAAGAGTGTTTATTTAGAAAGAATAATAGCTTGTCTTTATGATTTGGAATATGAAGGTAAGATAGAAGATAATATCTTGATGAATTTGAATTTAGAATATGATACTAAAAAAGTAGTAGACTTAATTAATGAGATTAAGTTTAAAGATAAAGAAAAAGTTAAAACTCTTACAAAGAATTAAAAAAAAGAAAATAATTACTTAAATTCTTGACTGTCAAGTAATAAAAAAAATTTGATTTAATATTTACAAAATAAATCTCTAGTTATAAAATTAAATTAATGTAGGAGATTAAAATGAGTAAGAAAAATAAAGAGGGGAAGAAAAAAGATAATAAGAAGAATAAATATAAAATAATTATAATTATTCTTTCAATCTTATTAATTATTGGTTTGGCTGGATTAGGTTATATCTTTTATAAAAGACAAAGTAATGAGAAAACTCGGGAATTAGAAATTAAAAATTTAGAAAAAAATCTTCAAAGTGTTGTTCTTGATTATAAAGATAGTATAGAGTATGGAACTATTTGGAGTTTTGAAGATTTTTATAATAATTTAATTAAGAAAGATAAGTTGGATAAAAAAGTATCTTTAGATATTTTAGTTAATTCTGTTGGAATAGATGAAACAATTAATTATCAATTTAAAAAAGTTGGAAATTTAAAGTTAACAATTATTTTAACTAAGCCTTATAAATATACAATCTTAAAAAGTTATAAAGAAGATTTAATAGTCAAAGAAGACATTGAATTAAAGATTGAAGATACTAAACTACCAGTTATAACTGGAGTTCAAGATAAAACCATTACGGTTGGAGATAAAATTGATTTACTTGAAGGCTTAGAAGCTAGTGATGAAGTTGATGGTAAATTAGAACTTAAGGTTGAAGGGACTGTTGATACGAATAAAGCTGGTACTTATGAGATAAAAGTTAGTTGTTCTGATATAAATGGTAATATAAGTGAAGCTAAATTTAAAGTAACAGTTAATGAAAAACCTAAAACATCAACTTCTGGAGGTTCTACATCAAGTGGTAGTAAAAAGCCAAGTGGGGGTTCAAGTAGTTCTGGTAGTTCAAGTAGTGGAGGAAGTTCTACTTCTCAAAATGATGCTTCAACCCAAGCTGGTCGTTTAAATTTAGCCAAAGCTGAAGCCAAAAGAGTAGCTAGTCAAATAATTAAACCAGGTATGAGTGATTATCAAAAAGCTGAAGCTATATTTAATTATTTATCTAATAATGTTGCAACTCAAACTAATCAATCAACTGAAGCTTATAAAACTAATTTTGGAAATGAAGCTTATGCAGCTTTAGTTTTAAAAATTGCTGCTTGTTCAGGATTTTGTAAAGCTGTAACCTTACTTTGTAATGAAGCAGGACTTAGAAGTCAACATATAAATCAAAATGAATGGACACATCAATGGAATTTAGTTTATATAAATGGAGAATGGATTGTTTTAGATGCTCAAGGTGGAATATTTGGAGGAACAAGACATCCACTTGAAGATTGGTAATAAGGACTATTTCTAGTTCTTTTTTCTTAAATTTGATTTTTTCCCTCAAATATGATATAATCTTAGACGAGGTGTTGGGGTATGGAAAAAAGTGTTGATAATAGAACTTTTTATAAAGGAAACCTGGTTTTTTTAGGAAAAAATAAATGGTTATATGATAAAAAAAGACTATCAGAATATGATTATAAACAAAAAAAGATGGTATTAGATAGTAATTTAACCCTTAATGACAATGAGAGTAGTAATTTAAAATATTACTTAAATGGTTTTTTTAAATCTTGTTATGTAACCAGAAAAGATATTGTTAAAATATTAGATAATCTTTTTAAAAAAATTAAACCTATTGAAAAAATTGAATTTGAACAAATTGAATTACCAATTATTTTTACGATAGAAGGCAATTTAGCTAGAGAAGTTCATACTGGAATAACATTTCCAATTATAACGGATGATGATATTAAGTTTGATTATGAAATACAAGTTAATGATTATCCAAAATCTAATAAAACTGAATATATGGCAGTTGCTAATATCAAAGTAAACTTTAAAGATTTTAAAGATATAAAAGTTGCAGTTAATGATTATACTAAAGCTAAAAAAGATGAAGTTAATCATTACTTTGGAATGTTTGGTTGGTTTAGAGCTAATCAAAAGAAAAAGGCTTATCAAGATAAAATAGAGGCTTTAGCTAAAAAGAATACTAGTTTGCAAATAGAAAATAGTAATTTAAAAAGATTAGATGAAAGTATTTCTTTAATGGAAAAGATTGAATATAAGTTAGCTAATGTTAATAAAAGGAATCCTAATTTTTATCAAGAATTAAAAAAAGATTATGAAGAGATAAAAAGAAATCATAATCCTAAAGAGCAATTAATTAATTTTTCAAATATGTTAGATGTGGTATTAACTTTTAATTTACCTTATAAAATAGATATATTAGGTTATATTGGTAAAGTTAAAGCTATTTATATGTTAAATATTCATAATTTAGAGTTTAATAAATTTAATTTCTATCATATTGAAGCAATGACTGATTTATTGTATCAACAACAATCATCTTATAGTGTTATGGAAATTAGAACAGCAGAACTTGCTCTTGCCACTATTTATTTACTTGAGATATATAAAAATAAAGATTTAATAAATGATATGTGGGTACTTGAAAATAGTTATGTTAAGGATTTATTACAAACAATTGTTTTATGTATGATTACTCTTAAGAATGAAGGAGTTATTACATTAGAAGAAGATATTAATTTGGATGAAGAATTGAATGTTTCAAAAGTATTTAGTTATATTCAAAATATGAAAATAGAAAATAGTATGGAAAAATAGGAGGTTTTTGGGGGTTATGGAAGAAGTAGTTATATTTCAAAGTACTATTAAAAATGGACTAATGACAAATCAAGCAAGATTTTATAGGGAAAGAATGACAAAAGAAGAAATTCTTCAAGATGTTTATAAAAGAAGAATGGAATTAGGTCATGAATATGGCTTTGATGGAAGAAAGATAATGGTACCTTTACAAAAAAATGCTAATAATAAAGATTTATATCCGGATGGTAAGTATATTGTTTTAAATGATACAGATGTCGTTTATCAAGATATTGATTTATGGGATATTGACTTACCTTGTGATATTATGGTAATTAAAAAGGGACTTACCGGGGTTATGATGGCATATCCTACTGCTGATTGTCCAGTTATCATTATGAAAGATAAGAAAAGTGGAACTTTAGCCATGGCTCATTGTTCGGCAGAAGGAATTGATAGATTCTTACCTACTTTAATTGCTGATAGCCTACTTCAAGTATCTAATACAAAGGACCACGACATCATGGTTTATGTTGGACCTAGTGCATCAGGTAAAAGTTATTTTTATAATACTTATCCTAAATGGGCAATTAATGATAAAATATGGAAGTATTGTATTAAAGAAAAAGATGGAAAGTTTTATATTGATATGAGGAAGGCTATTATTATGGAAATGGCTTTAAGAAATATACCATATGAGAATATTGAGTTTTCTAAAGTTGATACAATTACAAATCCTGCTTATTATTCTAATAATGCTGCTTTTAATGGAGATACTAGAAAAAATGGGCGAATGTTAGTTGGAACAGGGTATTTGGAAGAAAAAGATTTAGTTAAAACTTATGGAATTAAATTTCGTTAATTATGTAGTTTTTGTGAAATGGCAAGATTATTCTTGTCATTTTGTTTTAAAAATTATATAATATACTATATTAATATTAAAGGAGGTCATTATGAAATTTTTTAATACCTTAACAAGAAAAGTAGAAGAATTTGTACCTAATCAAGATGGAGTTGTAAAAATGTACACTTGTGGTCCTACAGTTTATCATTATGCTCATATTGGTAATTTAAGAAGTTACATAGAAGAAGATTTATTAGAAAAAGCTTTAGTCTATTTAGGTTATAAAGTTGATAGAGTTATGAATATTACGGATGTTGGGCATTTGACAAGTGATGCTGATACCGGGGAAGATAAGATGGTTAAAGGTGCTATCCGAGAACATAAGAGTGTTTTAGATATTGCTAAATTTTATACGGATGCTTTCTTTGAAGATTGTCTTGATTTAAATATAAAAAAGCCAGATACTGTTATTCCAGCTACTTCTTTAATTGATTTTTATATTGAAATAATTTCTAAATTACTAAAAGAAGGGTATGCTTATCTAGCAGATGGCAATGTTTATTTTGATACCTCTAAATTAAAAGATTACTATGTTTTAACTAACCATAAGGAAGATGAATTAATGGTTGGAGTAAGAGATGATGTCGAGGAAGATACAAGTAAACGTAATAAAGCCGATTTTGTTTTATGGTTTACGAAATCTAAATTTAAAGACCAAGAATTAAAATGGGATTCACCTTGGGGCTTAGGATATCCTGGTTGGCATATTGAATGTTCAGGTATTTCTATGAAGTATTTAGGAGAATATTTAGATATTCATTGTGGTGGTGTTGATAATATATTTCCTCATCATACTAATGAAATTGCTCAAAGTGAAGCTTATCTAGGTCATAAATGGTGTAATTATTGGTTCCATGTTGAACACTTAAATGATAAAAATGGGAAGATGAGTAAAAGTAAAGGGGATTTCTTAACCGTATCTTTATTAAAAAATAAAGGTTATAATCCCTTAAGTTATCGGTATATGGTTATAGCAAGTCATTATCAAAAACCACTAGAGTTTTCATTTGAAGCATTAGACCAAGCAGAAGCAACTTATTTAAAACTAAAAAATAAAATTAGTTCTTTAAGTAAAGAAGAACAAGAGTTAGATGAAGAAAAATTTATAGAATTTGATAATAAGTTTAAAGAGACACTAGCTAATAATCTTAATACTTCTCTTTCTCTAACTGTTTTATCCGATGTCTTAAAAAGTGATATAAATGATTATACTAAAAGAAGGCTAATTGAAAACTTTGATAAAGTTTTATCACTTAATCTATTAGAAGAAGATAATAGTGAGATACCAAGTGAAGTTTTAGAGTTAGTCGAGAAAAGAAATAATTATAAAAAAGAAAAAAATTATCAAGAAGCCGATTTAGTTCGGGAGGAAATTGCTAAATTAGGATACAAAATATTAGATACAAGAGATGGAGTAAAAATAGAAAAAATATAGGAGATGATTGAATGTTTTATTATTACGGGTTTGACCCAACTTATTTTTTAGTAATAATTGGATTAGTTATTACAATAGCAGCTCAGATATTTGTAAGTACATCTTATAGTAAATATAAGAAAGTTAAAACGAAATCGGGTTTAGAAGGTTTTGAAGTTGCAAGAAAAATACTTGATAGTAATGGCTTAACAAATGTTGATATTGTTGAGATTCGCGGAGAATTAACAGACCATTATGACCCAACAAGAAAAGTCGTTAGATTATCAACAGATATTTTTCATGGTGCAACTGTGGCTGCTGCTTCCGTTGCTGCCCATGAATGTGGTCATGCTGTCCAAGATAAAGAAGGCTATTTCTTTTTAAGATTACGTTCTAGTATTTTGCCAATTGTAAATATTTCAACTAAAGCCGGTTATATTGCAATTGTTTTAGGTTTATTATTTGGATATATTGAGTTATTCTGGATTGGAATTATTTTAGAAATGGCAATTTTAATTTTTCAACTTATTACCTTACCAGTTGAATTTGATGCATCAAAAAGGGCAGGAGAATTCTTAAAGCAAGAAGCATTAATCGAAAAGAAGGAGCAAGATGGTAGTAAAAAGATGCTAAGAGCCGCAGCCATGACTTATGTTGCATCAGTTGTATCAACTCTTCTTCAAATATTGAGATTAATTTTAATTGCTAGGGATAGAGACTAATGAAAACTCTTGAAATTAACAATTTAGTTTTAGCTTATCTTGGTGATAGCATCTATGAAACTTATGTAAGAGAATATTTAATAAATAATGAAATCTCTCATGTTAAAGATTTACAAGCCGAATCTTTAAAATTTGTTACAGCCAAAAGTCAAGCCAAAATTCTACATGATTTAATAAATCAAAATATTTTTACAGAAGAAGAATTAGAAATTATAAAAAGGGCAAGAAATACTAAAGTTAATACCCATCCTAAAAGTTGTAGTATTGCGGATTATCATGAAGCAACTTCCTTTGAAGCATTACTTGGGTATTTAAAACTAGAAGGCAAAGAAGAAAGGATTGAAGAAATAATTAAAATAATTTTTTCAAGGTAATTAATATGTTAGTAAGTGGTCGGAATAATGTAAAAGAAGTTTTGAAAAGTTTTCAAAGTGATAAAATTAAAAGAGCAATTTGTACTCCAAACTTCAATGAACAAGATATTTTAATGTTAATTAAAAATTTAAATATTTCTATTATATATAAAGAAAAGTGGGAACTTGATAAGATGACTAAAAACAATCATCAAGGAATAATTCTTGAAGTTCCTGATTTTTCTTATACCAATTTAGAAGATTTAATTAATAAAGAAGTTTGCAAATTAGTAATTCTCGACCATTTAGAAGACCCTCATAATTTAGGAGCAATTATTAGAACGGTTGAAGCTAGTGGCATTGATGGAATAATTTTACCTATAAATAGAAGTGTATCTGTTAATGAAACAGTGATGAAAACTAGTGTTGGGGCTTTATATAATGTAAAAATAGCACAAGTCGTGAACTTAAATCAAACGATTAAGAAATTAAAAGATTTAGGTTTTTGGATAATCGGAACGGATATGGATGGAGAGGATTATCGAAATCTTGAATATCCTTCAAAATGTGCTTTAGTAATTGGAAGTGAAGGCTTTGGGATGGCAAGACTTGTGAAAGAATCTTGTGACTATATTGCTAGTATTCCAATGAATGGGAAGATTAATAGTTTAAATGCATCCGTTGCAGCTGGAATAATGATATATGAAATGATTAGAAAGTAGGGCAGTATGTATAGAGAACTTGATGATAATGAAATTTTATATATGATTGAAGAAAACAATGAAAACTATGATTATTTAATAGAAAAATATAAACCTTTACTTTTAAAGGTTTGTCAAGATTATCTTAATGATGCTAAAAAGTTAGGTTTTGAAATGGATGATTTATTACAAATATCTTATTTAGGATTACTTGATGCGGTTAAATCATATAAAGATAATAAAAGAACTTCATTTTATACTTATATGATTAGATGTGTTAGGAATAGACTATGTAATGAAGTCAGAAATCAAACAACTAATAAGAAGTTATCTTTAAATACAGCCATTTCTTATGAATCTAAAGTACCAGGTACAAATAAAACGTTAATTGAAATATTACCAGATAAAAATTCTCCAAATCCTCTTGAGTTTTTATTAGAAGAATTGATGGAAATCGAATATAAAAAGATTATAAATTCTTTACCTATTGAAGTAGCTTTAGTTTATGAAATGAAAATAGATGGGTTTAATAATAATCAAATATCAACATTCACTAGAGTATCCAAAAAAGATATTCCAAGATATTTCAAATCAGCTAAAAAGAAGTTTCAAAAGAGAAAATTTTGTTTTGATTAATTTACAATGATTGACAAATAATTACAATTAATGTTTTGTAATTATTAAAAAATATGATATAGTTAATATATAGATAGAAAGGAGTGACTCTCATGATAAATTATATTGATGTATCAAATTTATATGTCAACAATCAGTTAACCATGGGGGGGGTATACTAAATAAGCCGCTTTCTATAAAATATATATTGAGAGAATAACACTTAAGAATTAGTAACATAGTTACTAGATTTTTAAGTGTTTTTGAGTTGGAGGAATAAAAAAATGAGTAGAGATGAAAAAATAGTAAAAATATTAAAAAGAGTATTACCAATAATGAGTATTTTAACATTATTTGTGTTTGTAATGTTAATAAATAAGAAATCATATGCTTTATTTCATAAAAGAATAGAGACAGATATTACAATACATATTAGTACGGCTGATAAAATGCCAAGTGTATCCGATAAAGTATTGGATAAGGCCAAAGACAAAAGTTGTAATCCAATTGTAACTGATAATAATGATACTCCGGAAGACCCAAATGATGATACAATTTATTTTTCAGGAGATAATGAATGTATAGATTTTAACTATGTATGGTATTCAGGAAAATTATGGAGAATAACGAATATAAATCCAGATGGAACGATGAAAATAGTAACGCAAGATTTAATAACTTCGATAACTTGGGGAGAAAATGCAATATATGAAAATTCCTGGATATATCAATGGTTAAATGAAGATTTTAAGGATACACTTTATAATTATGAAAATATAATCGTACAAAATACCGATTGGAATGCAACTTTAGATATAAATAATACCCCAGTAAAACCATCAACAAATGGAAGTGCTGCAATAGTTCAAGGAGATGTAGGATTGTTAAATGCCTATGAATATTATCAAAGTTATAAAAATATAAGTTATTCAAAAGGATATTTAAATATAGGATATTATTGGTGGTTACTAACTCCATATAATAATGCATATCTTCAGAGTCAGTCTGTTCGGTCTGTTAATAACATAGGTTATTTTACGAGAAGTTCTCCTTCCTCAGTCGCACGTGGAATTCGACCTTCTATAAATCTAAAATCCAATATCGAGTTGAGTGGCGAAGGAACAAAAAGCAATCCATATACGATAGTAGGTGATAAAACAGCAGGAAAAACTGGAGAATTAATAAATACAAGATTAAGTGGAGAATACATAAGAGTAGATGATAAAGTATATAGGATAGTAGGAATAGAAAATGGAACAACAAAATTAACAAGTTTTGATTATGTTAGAGATGCTAGTGGTAAAGTCTTAACTAAAAAATTTGGAAGTAATGAAAGTTGGGAAACATCAACGACAAGTGGAAGTGATTTTTGTTGGGGTTATTATTTAAACAATACATGGAAAACATCAGAACTAGAACAATATATAACGGAAGGAACTTATTACTTGGGACAAGTAGGTTATACAAGTTATAAAAATTCAATATGTACTGTAAGTAATACAAGTGAACCAACAAGCAGTTGTGAAAAAACAACAAATACATGGACAGGGAAAGTAGGACTGCCAAGAGTAGGAGAAATGTTTTCAACCCAATTAGGTGAAGGAGGTTCAACATCAAGTTCAATATGGTTAATAACCTCATTTTATCCTTCAGATGCTTTGTCTCTCAACAACTATGCAGACTACAACAATATTTCACCTTCGAATACCTATGGTGCTCGTCCATCCATTAATCTAAAATCTAATGTTAAAATAACTTCAGGTGATGGAATGACACCTGATACTGCTTACGAAATAAGTATAGATAATTAAATTTATCATAACTTTACATTTAATACTTGTAAAACTTTCTTAATTAAGGTACAATAAGTATTGTTAAAAGGAATGTGAGTTATTATGAAGAAAAAAGAATACAAGAAAAGAATGGAAAAAGAAAAAAAAGCTATGCATGATTTTCAAGAAAACGATGCAACTAAAAATATTAAAAATGGAATAATAATTACAGTAATTGTCTTGGCTTTTTTACTATTGATGTTTGTTTTTACAAAAGTTAAAACTGGGGAATGGAATTTATTTACTAGAAAAAATAATATTAACTATGCAGCTGAAGCCCAAACTACTAAAATATTATGTGGACAAGTCTTAAATAGAAGTGAAGATGAATATTTTGTTCTTGCTTATGAAATGAATGAAGATACATCTAGCTTATATGATAGTATCATTCAAAGATATAATGAAGCAACTGATAAATTATCTCTTCATACATTAGATTTATCAAATAGTAGAAATGGTAGTTGTAAGGCTGATAAACTAAATATTAGTAACAATATTAAAGAATTAAAATTAAGTGTTCCATCATTAATCAGAGTTAAAGGTGGTCAAGTTGTTGCCTCTTATACTGATTATGATGCTATAAAAAATACTTTATATTCTTATGTAGATTAGTGTCAACTTGTCTACTTTTTTTTAGCAATTTAAGTTATAATTGTATTAAAGGGTGATGATAGTTATGTCTTTTTTTAAAATAAATAATTTAACATATAAAGACTATTTTAAAGATTTTAATTTAGAAATCGAAAAAGGTAAATTTATTAGTATAATTGGTTCTAATCATTCAGGTAAAACCATGCTTACTAAAATAATTTCAGCTATTATTCCAACTATTGATGTTTGTACTTTAGAAGATATTAGTTTAAATAAAAATACCGTTTTAAATTATATCTCTAAACTTGGAGTTGTAACTAATGATTTTAATCAAGACTTTCTATTCAAAAAAGTTAAAGATGAACTTGCTTATCCTTTATTAAATTTAGGTTATACAGAACATAAAATTAATCAAAAAATAAATATTGTTAGTAAATTTTTTAAAATTGAAAATATTTTAAATAAAAATATAAATGATTTAAATATTTCAACACAAAAGAAATTATTAATCATTACCTCTTTAATTCATGAACCTGAATTATTAGTATTAGATGATGCTTTTTTAGAAATGGATAAGAAAGATTTAGAGTTTATGTTAAAAAGAATTAAAAATTTAACTAAGAAAGGTTTAACAGTTTTAAATATTACCAGTAGTTTAGAAACAATTATAGAAAGTGATAAAGTCTATGTTCTAAATAATTTTCAAATTGAAAAAGAATATGATGAAGAAATAGACTATGATTACTTAAGTGAAATAGGAATAGATTTACCATTTATGATAGAATTATCTAGAAAACTAGAATATTTAAAAGTAATCGATAAAATTTATTTTAATTTAGAAGAATTAGTAGGTGAACTATGGAAATAAAGTTTAATAATTTATCATATAAAGAAAAAAATAAATATATATTAAAGAATATTAATTTAAAGATAAAAGATAATTTAATAACTGGTATATATGGTGAAAATAAAGAGATAATTGCAAGATTGGTTTCAGAAGTTATGGATTATCAAGGAATAATTCTATTTGATAATATGAATCTTTTAGGTTATGATTTAAAGAAAATTAGTTATATTAAAAAACTTAATAAAAATACCTTTTTAACTAAAACTGTAAGTGATGAATTCTATTTAAGAAAACAAAATATTAATATTAAAGAAACGATTTATCTTGATAAAATAATTTCATCTTTAAAAATGGTTGGATTAGATAAAGAATATTTAAAAAGAGATATTAATACTTTATCAAAAAGTGAGAAAAGATTACTTTTGATTGCTTTAAGTTTAATAAGTAATCCAGAGCTAATTATCATTGATGAACCATACTTATATCTTGATAGAAATGGTAAATATATAGTAAAAAAAATTCTAAAAGATTTAAAAAATAAATATCATAAAACAATTATTATTTTAAGTTTAGATAGTAATATTTTATATGAATTATGTGATGATTTAATTATTTTAAAAGATAATCAAGTATTAATAAGTGGTAGTATTAAAACTTTATTTAATGATTATAAATATTTAGAAGAAAATAATGTTAAATTACCAGATTTAATTAGAACTAAAAAAATACTTATGGAGAAGAATATTGATTTAGGAAACTTTAAAGATATCGATGATTTAGTTAAGGGGGTATATGACTATGTTCAAGAGACTAAAGAAGATTCATGATAATATAGATGTTAGGTCTTTAAATATTATTATTTTACTTATTTCAGTTATACTTTATATTATTAGTTCTTATTTTGCTAACAATATAGCAATTCTTCTTCTTTTATATATCCTTGATTATGAATTATTTTATCATCTTAAAAACTATAGATATTTAAGATTTATAAACTTAATTTTACCGATTATGATTATTGCTTATTTTTTACTAGGTTATTTAGATTTAAGTTTTATTCATATAGATTTATTACATATCTTATTATGGATAATAAAAGGATTATTAGTTATTTTTTATATTGTTAATATCTTCTTAATTATTAAAGATAGAAATATTAAATATGTTAAAGGAAGAAGAAAGTTTAAAAGAAGAACTTTTAATGAACTTAGAAAAAGAGAAATCGGAAGATTTAGAAAAGATAATATAGATTATCAAGAGAAATATGTTTTAGATAATGAAATAAATAAAGATAGTGATTATTATAAAGTTATAAATGATAATTTAAAGAATAAAACGATTAATGATTTAGAAGAATATGTTTATCTTAATTATTTAAGATTTTATAAGAATAAGAAATATAATAAAAGAAATATATTTGATAAATTAAATCTTGTCTTTTTACTAATTCATGTTATAATTTTACTATTATCTATTTGGAGGTAAGAGTATGCATTATTTAATTAGTTTTTCTTATGATGGGACTTTATTTCATGGATTTGAAAAACAAAAAGGGTACAGGACTATTGAAGATGAAATGGAAAAAGCTTTAACTTATATTAATAATGGTAAGTCTACTAAATTAGTTGCAAGTGGGAGAACTGATAAAGGAGTTCATGCTTTAAAACAAACGGCTCATGTTGATATTTTGGTTAAGATAACAGAAGATAAGTTAAAAAGAGCAATGAATAGTTTATTACCAGATGATATTCATGTAATTGATGCACATGAAGTTTCTGAAGATTTTCATGCTCGGTATATGGTTAAAGAAAAAGTCTATGAATATAAACTTAATATGGGAGAGTTAAATCCTCTTGAAAGGAATTATGTTTATCAGTTTGGAAAAAAATTAGATGTTAAATTAATGAGGGATGCTATTAAATTATTTAAAGGTGTTCATGATTTTAAAGCCTTTACTCCCAATAAAGATAAAAGAGTATCTTATGTAAGAGAAATATATGATGCAAATATAGCAGAAGATGGAGATATCTTAACCTTTACTTTTAAGGGTAATGGTTTTATTAAATATCAAATAAGGAATATGGTTGGATTACTTATTCAAATTGGGTTAGGTAAAAAAGAAGTTAATTCAGTTACTAAGATAATTGAATCTAAAAATCGCAGTGCTGGATTTAAAACAGCTCATCCAGAAGGACTTTATCTTGTTGATGTTAAATATTAATTAAATTTTTATAAAAAATAGAGACTTTTCTCTTAAAATTTGATAAAATGTAAATGTGTTTTTTTCAAAAGTAGGAGTAGTAGTATGGTAAATGATTTTAATGAATTAATAGTTAATATGCAAAAAGAAAAAATTTCAGGAAAAAGTTTAATTAATATAATTAATCTAAATGGATTTAATAAAGATAAAGTTAATAAACTAATGGAAACAATTCTTGATAGTTCTAAATATTCTAAATTACTTCCTCGGATAAATAATAACTTAATTCTTAAATATCTTGATATTAAATTAGAAGAATCTGATTATAAAAGTGTTTTAAGATTAATAAATTATTCAAATTCTAAATTTAATTTAAAACTAATTAAAAAATTAATAATTGATAATGAAATAGATTATATTTGTATATTTGCAAATAGATTTAATAAGGAAGATAAAGAGTTACTTTTAGATATGTTACTTGAAACTAAAGATGATTTAAATATATATTTATTTGCAAGAAATGTAAAAAACATTGATATTCAAAAGTTAGAAGATGCGATTGTTGATTTAGGAAATGAATCATATCTTTATTATTTTGCAAGAGATATAAAGAATGCTAATCTTGAAAGATTAGAAAATAAATTAATTGAAGTTTATCAAGAAGAAACGACACTTGTTAACTTTGCAGAGTTAAATGATTCTGATATAAATAAATTAGAAGATTTAATTTTAAAATCAAATAATCCTTATACAATCATGTTATATGCTAGAAATCCAAGAAGTAATTTATTAAAAATCGAAAAGAAATTAATTGAACTTGGAAATTTAGAAAGTTTACTTGAACTTGCTAAATTAAGCAGAATGGATGATTTAACTGAGTTAGAAAATTATTTCTTATTATGTAATAATCATTACTACATTTATAAATTGGCTAGTGATTTAAAAAATAAAGTTAATGTTTTAAACTTAGAGATGGCTTTATTAAAATGTCCTAATGAAGATATCTTTGATTCATCTAATGAAGAGACGATTAGTAAATCATATTCTATTTATTCGTTTGCCAATGATTTATCTGGATATGAAATTGATATGTCTCTTTTAGAAGATAGTATTATAGAAGGTAATAATTATTATTACATATATAAATTTTATAAAGATGTTAAAAATTGTAATCATGATAAATTAAGAAAAAAACTATTAGAATTTAAAAGTGAAGTAGAACTAGATATTTTAGATTATAAAAATAGAAATGATAGTTCTTTGGGACCAGATGATTATATTAACTTTGTAGATGAAATATTAGGAATTAAATTACCTAGTTTTACCATGGCTTTTAATTTAATTAGAAATAATTTATTAGAAATAATTGAAAAAATTGGATTAGTTCATTTATATTTAAGGCTTGATAATCGTTATTTTAAGGTTAAAGAAGAAGTTTTAGAAAGAGTTAGTCCTAGTAATAAAGATTTATTTGATATCTATTCCTCATTTTTAAAAGGTGATATGAGTTTAGAACTTGCTTTAGAACTTGATAAAAGGTATTTAAATAGAAATACAAAAAAAGAGTTGAAAAAAGTTCGTTAATGTTGTATTATGTAAGTATAAAGTAGAAAGGTAGTTGATACTATGATAAATATGTTTGATACAAAAGTTAACGATTTGTCAACCACGGGGGGGGATTAGCACCTAAATTACTTTCTATAAAAATTGACAAAGTTAGACACATAAAACTGGTAGAATAGAACTAGATTTTATGTGTTTTAATATAAATATTTGAAAAAAGGGACTAAATAGATTATAATATAAATAGAGAGTAGAGAGGTAATATGAAGAACAAGAAAGTATTAATGATAATAGTATCAATTGTTTTAGTTTTAATAATAATATTAGGAAGTAGTTATGCTTATTTAAGAGTAGAAAAGAAAAGTGGAGATCAAAATATAAGTATAGCTAA
>CANQJD010000036.1 GCA_947624175.1 uncultured Bacilli bacterium | reverse complement strand
TTCCATATATTTATTTTGAAAGATTAAATTCCATGCTTGTACTTTTTAGGGGTGGAATTTACTTTTGCATTCGAGGTTAGACATAAAAAAATGAAAAAAGTAAAAAAAAATATTGACAATCAATGATACTTATTATAAAATATTAAATGTTGTTGCGAGTTATGTCTGGCTAGCTCAGTTGGTAGAGCAACTGACTCTTAATCAGTGGGTCTAGGGTTCGAATCCCTAGCTGGACACCATAAAAAGTACTTGATTTATTATTTAGAATATAGTATAATGAAAAAGTATTTCAACAAGGGATTGTAAATGGGCTTGTAGCTCAGCTGGTTAGAGCGCACGCCTGATAAGCGTGAGGTCGATGGTTCAAGTCCATTCAGGCCCACCATTTATAAGTTTTTTGCCTCAATAGCTCAGTTGGTTAGAGCACTTGACTGTTAATCAAGGGGTCCTAGGTTCAAGTCCTAGTTGAGGCGCCATTTTTTTTGGCCAGTTGGTGAAGCGGCTTAACACACCACCCTTTCACGGTGGCATTCACGGGTCCGAATCCCGTACTGGTCACCAGAATGATAGTAACTCTTGCATGCAAGGGTTTTATTTTTTCTTTAATTTTACTTGACAATACTACTTACTTATTCTAAAATATTAATAGAAGGGAAAGTGGTAATATGTATAAAGATGAATTTAATTTAACTAGTGATATGATTTTAGAGAAAAGTTTTAAAATCGATACGAGAGGTTATAGATTAAAGGAAGTTGATCAATTTTTGGATTTAATAATTCAAGATTATGAACATTTTTATACTATCATTCGGAACCTTGAAAAAGAAAAAGAAGATAATCTTGAACAAATTATTAACTTAAAACAAGAAATTAGAAATTTAAAAACAAATGTTGAGATTGTAAAAGCAGCCCCAACTCCAAATCAACCAGGTGTGAATTTAGATGTTTTAAGAAGATTATCAAGACTTGAAAAAGTTATCTATGGAAAAGATAAGGAAGAAGAAGAGGAAGAATAAAAAAATGCTTGGGCAAACGCTGCATTCTAGTAATGTAGAGGAAAGTCCATGCTCACAATAACTGCGATGTTATTAGTGTTCGTGTTAGAGGAATAAATAACTCTAAGTAGTTTTTACTAACGGCTATGAAATAACCTAAGTTTTTAATATGGTTAGAGTAATTATAAAAGTGCTATAGTGATGAAGAATCTGGAAACGGAGGAAGTGGAACAGAGTAAACCCCACGAGTGAGAAACCCAAATTTTGGTAGGGGAGTTAAGATGAGGGAATAAAACCAAGTCTTAAATCGAAAGATAGATAAATGTTTGCCACCTTTATGGTACAGAACATGGCTTATAAAGCATTTTTTTATTGAATAAAGAGGCGATTTATGAAAGAAATAGGAGAATATTTAAGGGAAGAAAGAAGAAAAAATAGTGTTAGTATAAATGAAGCAAGTGAGGATTTAGATATTAATCCTTCACTTTTAGAAGCAATCGAGGAAGGAAATTCTAAGGCTTTTAAAGATATTTTTGAATTAAAAGATATTGTGAGGTCTTATGCTAAATATTTAGGACTTAATGTTGAAGAAGTTTTAGATGAATTTAATGATTTTATATTTGAAAAAACATCCAAGATTTCTTTAGATGATATAAGAAAAGTAAAATCAGAAGAAAAGACTAATCGAGTAACATCACCATATACAAAGATTAAACATACAAGATATGATATTGCACCAATTGTGTTATTAGTTTCAGTTTTGCTATTTATATCATTAGTTGTTTATTTAGTTTTAAAAGTTGCAACTAAGGAACCAACGGTATCTAAAGAATTATTAGGAGGAGAAGTAGTTTATGAACTTACCAAATAAATTAACAGTTACAAGAATTATATTAACAATTGTAATTATTATTCTATGTTTATTCCCTTTTTATAGTATTGGAATAAATTTTCCAAAGTTTAATATTTCGGGTTTAGTTGTTGATTCAACTTATTTTATTGCTGGAGTTATTTATTTAATTGCTGCTATTACGGATTATTTTGATGGTAAGATTGCTAGAAGCAAAAATTTAGTAACCGATACGGGTAAACTTTTAGATGCGATTGCTGATAAAGTACTAGTTAATTCCGTTTTAGTTATCTTTGCTTGTAAAGGTTTTGTTCCAGCAATTGTCCCAGTTATTTATATTTTTCGAGATGAAGTTGTTAATTCTTTAAAAATGGATGCTTTAAAGAAAGGAAAAGTCGTTGCAGCTATTAAATCTGGTAAAATAAAGACTGCTAGTATGATGATTGGACTTGCTTTAATGTTTTTCTATAATTTACCATTTGAACTTATTAATTTAAAAGTAGCTGACTTCTTAATTTATTTTGCCGTTATTATGTCTCTTGTTTCTTTATATGAATACTACAAGTTATGGAAAAAAATAAAATGAATTGACAAATATAGACACATGAATTTAGTAAAATTAAACTAGATTGATGTGTTTTTCTTAATTTAATTTGTAAAATCATGAAAAATAATTTATAATTATTATAGATAGAAGGAATGTAATATGAAAAGACGAAATATAATGATTTTAATGATATCTTTAAGTTTAGTGTTATTACTAGGAAGTAGTTATGCCATGTTAAGAAGTACAGCCGAAGGAAAGAATCCATATGTAATAAATGTTGGAACTTTACAAGTATCTTTTGAAGGTAGTACTGAAAAATTAAGTTTAGAAAATATGTATCCGATGAGTGATGAAGAAGGAAAAAATATAAGTGATGTGCTTAGTTTTGTTGTTAAAAATACAGGTAATGTTGAAGCAAGATATAATCTTTACTTAGAAGAATTATCTAATACTCCAGTGTTTAAAGATCATATTCGTTTTATTGTTAAAAAAAATGAACATGATTATACTGATCCTAAAACATTAGGAAATAATAAATATATAGATGCTAATGCCTATTTAGATACTAATCAAACTGCAAATTATAAAGTAAAATTATGGTTAGATAGAGAAGCAGATAATACTTATATGAGTGATGAGATTACAACCAAAGAATTTAAAGCCAAAGTTGTAATTGAAGGGATTCAAAATACAAATGAATATGATTTATATGATATATCAGGTAATAATTATAATGCCAAATTTATGAATGGTGCCAAGATTATAACCGATGAAAACTCAAGAAAAGCCATATCTTTTGATGGAGAAGATGACTATGTAGATATAGATGATTTACCTGCAACCATTGATTGGGAAAGTGGTTTTTCGGTTGAATTTGAAGCAGAATGGAAAGCTTTAAATTATTATTCAAGAATATTTGATTTTGCAAATGGTTCTGATAGTGATAACTTTTTAGCAGCAAATGTAAAAAATACTACGGTTTTAAATACTGATATTAGATATGATAATACAGTTACTGGACATTCTAGTGTTGATGCAATTGAGTTAAATAAAATTTTAAAATTTAAGATAGATAATGTTAAGACAAATGAAGGTTATAGACAAGATGTATATAAAAATGGTATATTATTAAGTAGTATTGATTCTATTACTGATAAATATATAAAAAATATTTTAAGAACTAGCAATTATTTAGGAAAATCAAATTGGGATAAGGAAACTTATGGTGATGAAAACTTTAATGGTTTAATATATAGTTTTAAAATGGCAGATAGTAAAGGAAACCCAATTCTTTGGTATGATTTAAACTGGTAAATTTAAAAAGACAAATATAGATAGAAGGAATGTAATATGAAAAGACGAAATATAATGATTTTAATGATATCTTTAAGTTTAGTATTATTACTAGGAAGTAGTTATGCACTTTTGAGAAGTACCGAAGTAGGAAGTACTCCTTATGTTATAAACGTAGGTTCTTTACAAGTAACTTTTGATGATGATAAGACAGATAAATTAACTTTAGAAAATATGTATCCTATGAGTGATGATGAAGGAAGTAGTAGAAGTGAAGAGCTTAGTTTTGTTGTAAAGAATACAGGTAATATTGAAGCAAGATACAATGTTTATTTAGAAGAATTATCAAATACTCCAGTGTTTAAAGACCATATTCGTTTTATTGTTAAAAAGAATAATCATGATTATAGTAATCCTAAAACATTAGGAAGTAATAAATATATAGATGCAAATGCTTATTTAAATACTAATCAAAGTGCAACTTATCAAGTAAAATTATGGTTAGATAGAGAAGCCGACAATACATATATGAGTGATGAAACTTCAACTAAAGAATTTAAAGCTAAAGTTGTAATTGAAGGAATTCAAAATACTAATGAATATGATTTATATGACTTATCTGGTAATAATTTTTATAATGCTAAGTTTATGAATGGTACTAAGATTATAACTGATGAAAATTCTAGAAAAGCTATATCATTTGATGGAGAAGATGACTATGTAGATGTTGATGATATACCTGCTGAGGTTGATTTTGCAAGTGGTTTTATAGTTGAATTTGAAGCAGAATGGAATGTTTTAAATAATTGGTCTAGAATATTTGATTTTGGAGTAGGGAAAGAACAAGATAATATTTTTGTTTCCATTTTTACGGCTAATCCTAGTTTGGGAGTAGCTGTTTGGTATAATAAGACTGAAAATAGAATAGAAGTTCCAAATGTTATAACAATTGGGGAAATTCTAAAATTTAAAATTATTTATGATAAGAAAGAAACAGGATATGAATTAAGAATATATAAAAATAATGAATTAGTTTATACTACTAATTATGAAATAGAAAATTTAATAAGTAATGTTTTAAGAACAAATAATTATTTGGGAAGATCTAATTGGGAATCTGATAAATATTTTAAAGGTTTAATCTATAATTTGAAAATAACAGATAGTAAAGGAACTCCAATTATTTGGTATGATTTAAACTGGTAAATTTAAAAAAATAAAAATAATCGTTGAAATTTTACATATATTATAGTAAAATACAATTAGGAGTTGAGATTATGTGGATTGATATATTACAAATTTTTCTTGGATTTGTAGTGGGAGCAGTTGTTGGTTTCTTTGTATCGAGAAAACTAATGACTAAGTATTTAAAGAAAAATCCACCTATTAATGAAGATATGATTAGAACATTAATGAGTGGAATGGGAAGAACCCCAACTCAAAAACAAGTAAATCAAATGATGAAACAAATGCAAAAATATATGTAAATCATAAAAGAGATAATAATAGTTACCTTATTTCAAGAAAGTAATTGGTTGATGGAAAATTACAATAAGACCTATTTATCTACTCTTTAGAGAACCTAATCAGTTCCGGCTATGCCGTTATAAGTTTAAGTTAAATAAGGAATGGTACCGTCTTTATGACTTCCGACCAGTCCTTTTATTTTTTAGGAGGAGAACATGTTAAACGAATATTTTAATGAAGAAGAAATTGAAGAATTAAAAAAGAAAGATAATTTAATTGAAAAAAGTTTAGATTTAGTTTTAAGATTATTTGATGATAAGACTGATAAAGAAGGAATACCTTATATTGTTCATTTAATGAAGGTATATTCGGGTGTCTCATCGTATAATGAAAAGGTAGTTGCTTTACTTCATGATGTTATTGAAGATACCGAAGTAACGCTTGATGATTTAAGAAGTTTAGGATATCGTGATGATGTTATCATACCACTTTCTTATTTAACAAAGAAAAAAGGTGAATATTATCCTGATTATATAGAGAGAATAATAAGTAGTAGGGATATTCATGTTTATAATGTAAAGTTATCGGATTTAAAACATAATATGGATATCAAAAGAATTAAAAATCCAACTGTTAATGATTATGATAGAGTAACAAAAAGATATATGCCAGCATATGAAAAAATATTAAATGCTATAGAAAATTTAAAAGGAGAAGAGAAAAATGTTAGATATTAAATTTGTAAGAGAGAATAAAGATATTGTTAAAGAAAATATTAAAAAGAAATTTCAAGATGAAAAATTAGAATTAGTTGATAGGGTAATTGACTTTGATAAAGAGGTTAGAGAACTTAAGAAAAATGGAGATGACCTTAGGAGTAATCGAAAGAAAATAAGTGATAAAATAGGTTTATTATTTAAAGAAGGTAAGAAGGATGAAGCAGAGAAGTTAAAGGCTGAAGTTGTTGAAATTAATAATAAACTTGCTTCTATGGAAGAAAGAGAAGAAGAATTAAATAAAGAAATTAAGAAAATGATGATGGTTATTCCAAATATTATTGATCCTAGTGTTCCAATTGGAAAAGATGATTCCGAGAATGTTGAAATGGAAAGATTTGGGGAACCTATTGTTCCACCTTATGAAATACCATATCATGCGGATATCCTTGAAAACTTTAATGGACTTGATAAAGATGCCAGTGGTAGAACGAGTGGTAATGGTTTTTATTTCTTAATTGGTGATATGGCAAGACTTCATAGTGCGATGCTTTCATATGCTAGAGACTTCATGATTAATAAAGGATTTACTTATTGTATTCCACCATTCATGATAAGAAGTGATGTTGTAACTGGAGTTATGTCTTTTAAAGAGATGGATGCGATGATGTATAAAATTGAAGGTGAAGATTTATTCTTAATTGGTACTAGTGAACATTCAATGATTGGAAGATTTAAAGACCAAATTGTTGAAGAAGATAGTCTTCCTATTACTTTAACCTCTTATTCACCTTGCTTTAGAAAAGAAGTTGGAGCTCATGGAATTGAAGAAAGAGGAGTTTACAGGGTACATCAATTTGAAAAACAAGAGATGGTCGTTTTATGTAAACCAGAAGATTCAATGGAATGGTATAAAAAGATGTATGAATATACAGTTGAGTTCTTTAGAAGTTTAGATATTCCGGTCAGAACTCTTGAATGTTGTAGTGGCGATCTTGCTGATTTGAAAGTCAAATCATGTGATGTTGAAGCTTGGAGTCCAAGACAACAAAAATACTTTGAAGTTGGTTCATGTTCAACTTTAGGTGATGCTCAAGCAAGACGACTTGGAATTAGAACTAAAGGACCAGATGGAACTTACTTTGTTCATACTCTAAATAATACTGTATTAGCAACTCCAAGAGCCTTGATTGCTTATTTAGAAAATAATTATCAAGAAGATGGAAGCATTAAAATTGCTAAAGCTTTACAACCTTATATGGGTGGTATAGAAAAGATAAAATAAAAATAACAAATTTTCATTGGCTAAAAAATATAAGTATGTTTTTATTAAAAGAAATTAAACTAAATGCTCACACAACTATTGACTAATGTGAGTATTTAGTTTAGAACTATAATATTGGATAAAATCGTTACTGAAGTTAGGATACGTTTCATCAAGATATAAAGATATATTGGATTTTTATTATTTAATAAATAATTGCAATATGAATAAAGAAAAATTAAGTATATATTTTAAAAAATATATTTTTGATGATAAAAACATGTTAGAAAATGAAATTGAAGAAATTAATAAAAGACTTAAAAGAATATTTGAAAGAAACGATTTTAAAACTAATTTTGTTTCAATCAGAAATAATTGGTTAGAGTTACCAATAGAAGAGGTAACTGATGGGATTCTTAAATATATGTCTGAATTTATGGTTATGGTTTAAGAATTAATTATATAATGGGAAAGTATAATGGTATAATAGAATGTCTAGTGGTATGGAAGTTATTAAAGTAAATAAATAATTTAAATAGTTATAAATAGTTATAAATAGTTATAAATAGTTATAAATAGTTATAAATCATTATTACTTGTATAAACTAATAATGATTATTTAAAAAATAAAGAATGATGAGAATAAATTGATAAATGACCCTGTAAATTTGAAAATGACCCAAAAATGAAATACTAGATTTAATTAGAAAGATAATATGCTACTATGTTTAATTGAGAGCAAAATAGTTTAGAGATGACAATATTTTGAAAAAGAAAAGTTTTAGCTTAAAAAGTATTGATTTTGACTTTAGGACATGATAAAATGTCCTAAAGGGTATCTAAAAATGTCCGAAGGAGAAGAGCCTATGACTATTGGCAAATATTGTGAAAATATTGAATTCAAAAAAAGTACCTCAGAATTAAAAACAGCGATTAATTCTATATCGGCTATATTGAATAAACATGGTAAAGGAATTTTATATTTTGGAGTAAAAGATGATGGAGAAGTTTGTGGACAGCAAATAGGCAGTGAAACTATTAGAGATATTTCAAGAGATATTAGAAATTATATTAAACCAGAATGTAATTTTGAGATTAATGTAAAAAATACTGGTAATGAAAAAGAATTTATTGAAGTATTATTCAATGGTGATAGAACCCCTTATTCAGCTGATGGTAAATATTATATTAGATTTTCAGATCAAGATAGACAAATGACTGCTTCTGAATTAGAAAGATATTTTAAAAATAAAATTAAAGACTATTCAGAATGGGAAATGCAAGATTCTAATGTTTCAATTAATGATGTAGATGAAGAACTTATAAAAAACAAAATTAATAAGGGGTATGAAAACAAGAGAATTCCTTTTGAGTATGATGATGTTAAAAATATTTTAAAAAAATTTGGATTATTATCTAAAAATAATGATACTATTAATAATGCAGGAAATGTCTTATTTTCTAAAAATAAACCAATTTTGTTAAAACTAGCAACCTATGCTACGGAATCTAAAGATACATTTTTGAAATTAGACCACTTTGGAGGTAATATATATGAATGTATTGATAAATCTCTTTCATATATTTTAGAATCAATAGATTGGAAAATAGAATTGAATGGAGAGGCTAGAAGAAAAGAAGAACCTGAAATTCCTCAAAAAGCTCTTCGAGAAATTGTGATTAATGCTTTTTGTCATTCAAAATATGATTCTAATACAACTTTTGAAATTAGCATTTTTAAAGATAGAGTGAGTATATATAGTCCAGGCTTTTTCCCTGATGGTTTTACTCCTTTAGATTTTGCTTTTAAACATGAAGAACCAATTATGCTTAATCCTAAAATAATCAATGTTTTATTTAAAACTTGTGAAATAGAATCTTTTGGATATGGATTTGAAAATACTTTCAAAATTTGTGATGAAAAAAATATAACTTATAAATATGAAAATACTAAATCGGGATTTAGATTTACATTTTTTAGACCTTTAGGGCAAAAATATAGTTATGACATATCTGAACTTTCTAAAAAAGTTTTAAAGTTAATTAAAGAAGATAATTATATTAGAGCAAATGAAATAGGGAAAAAATTAGAGAGAAGTGAAAAAACGATTTATCGAGCAATAAAAGAATTAAAAGATAATGGTTTTATAAAAAGAATAGGAGATAATTATACAGGATATTGGGAAGTTTTATAGGTTAGGACATGATAAAATGTCCTAAAGGGTATAGAAAAATGTCCAAAGGAGGAATGATAAAATGCCAACCCCACATAATAAAGCTTTAAAAGGAGAAATTGCTAATATTGTCTTAATGTCTGGTGATCCATTAAGAGTAAAGTATATAGCAGAGGAGTACTTACAAGATTATAAACTTGTAAATGATATAAGAGGAATGTATGCTTATACGGGTTTTTATAAAGGAAAAAGAATAAGTGTAATGGGACATGGAATGGGTATGCCTAGTATTGGTATTTATGCTTATGAATTATTTAAATTCTATGATGTAGATTTAATAATCAGGTTAGGTTCATGTGGTTCTCATAATAAAGACTTTAAAATAGGAGATACAATTATTACTAATAATGTTAAAACTTTAAGTAATATATCTTTAGAAATGTTTAATGAAGAAATTCATGAGTTACCAATCTATTCTGATGTTAACAATACGATTTTAGAAATAGCAAGGAATATGAATATAGAAATAAAAAATGGAAATGTTACCACTCTTGATGTCTTTGATGTTTATTATCCTAATATAAGAAATAGCTCAGATATCGAAGTTGCTGAAATGGAAGCTTTTGGTCTTTATGCTGTTTCCAAACTCTTAAATAAAAAATGTGCATGTTTACTAACGGTTGTTGATTCTCCATATACAGAAGATGAGATTAGTGCTGAAGATAGAGAAAATAGATTAAATAAGATGATTGAAGTTGCTTTAGAAAGTACTTTGAAATTTTAAAGAATGATTGAGTTCATTCTTTATTTTTGTTATAATGGTTTTAAAGGATGTAGATACTATGATAAAAAGATTTTTTCAAAGATATAAAAAATGGACTCCTACTAAAGGTATTAGAATATTCCTTTTATTTATACCAATTCTTTTATTATTTTTAACTTTTAAAATTGACAATGACTTTTGGTTTTTAATTAATACAGGAAAAACCATTTTAACTAAAGGTTTTATAACCATAGAACCATTTACTATTCACCAAGGTTTAACTTTTATTCCTCAACAATGGTTAACGGATATAATTTTCTATTTACTTTATTCTAAATTTAATATCTATGGTATCTTCTTTTTACTTGTTATAATAAATATTTTAATAATCTTTATTATGTATAAACTATGTTTATTAATTACAAATAAGAAAATAAAATTATCTTTATTTATAACGATAATTACAGATATAATTTTAGAAATATCTATTTTCACAACGAGACCTCAAATCTTTGATATTTTACTTTTATTATTAGAACTTTATTTATTAGAATTATATATTAAAAATAATAATTCTAAATATTTAATTGGTTTACCAATTATATCTTTATTACTTCTAAATCTTCATGCTTCTATTTGGCCAATTAGTTTAGTCTTTCTAATTCCTTATTTTCTAGGTAAAATAAAAAGTAAATATTTTGAAAAAGAAAACTATAAACTAATTCCTTTATTAATAACTTTTATTATTATGTTATTAATAACCCTTATTAATCCTTATAAATTAGAACTCCAAAAATACTTTTTTAATTCTTATGGTATCTCTTATATTAATTCCTTAGTTGGAGAGATGCAAGCAATTGATATTAGTAGATGTTTAATAGTTTTTGTTTATATCATTATTATTTATTTAACTTATTATTTAAATCATGATAAAATAAAATTAAGATATTTATTATTAACACTTGGAACAACTTTCTTACTTCTTGAACATTATAAAGGAATATTATTCTTTAGCATTACAAGTATTTTATCTTTAAGTTACAATTTAAAAGATTATTTTAAACAGGAGAAGTCTCCTCTTAAAATAAAATATTTAACACCTTGTATAGTTATTATAATAATTACTTTATTTAGTCTATTTATAGTTAATATTAAATTAGAAAAAGAGGAGGATATGCCTTTATATAAATTAGCTAATTATTTAGATAAAAATACAAGTAAAGATATAAAATTATATGCTAGTTATAATAATGGAAGTTATCTTGAATATCGAGGTTATAAAACGTATTTAGATCCAAGAGCTGAAGTATTTTTAAAGAAGAATAATCAAAAATATGATATATTACTTGAATATTATAATTTAGAAAGTGGTATTCTTAACTATCAAGACTTTTTAGATAAATATAAATTTGATTATTTAGTCATTGATAGTAGAGAATTATTATATACTTATATTAAAGATACAAACTATGAGTTAGTTTATGAATATCAAGATAAAGATATCTTTAATCGAGGTAAATTAATAACTTATCAAGTTTATAAAAGAGGGTGATATTATTAAAATAGGAATATTTGATTCAGGAATAGGTGGGTTAAATGTTTTAAAAGAAATATTAGAGAAATATCCTAATAATACTTATATTTATTATGGAGATACCCTAAATATTCCATATGGAGAAAAAGATAAAGAAACTTTACTAAAGTTAGGTACTAAAATAATTAAGTTTTTAGAAAGTAAGGAAGTTGATTTAATTATTATTGCTTGTGGTACTTTAAGTTCTAATTGTTATAATGAATTAAAGAAGATAAGTAAAGTACCAATTCTTGATATAATAACTCCAACGATTGATTATCTTAATAAAAGTAATTATAGTAAAGTCGGAGTCTTTGGAACTTTAAGAACAATTAATAGTCATTTATTTAAAGATAGATTAAATAGTCAGGTTATAGAAATTGCAACTAAAGAATTTGTTGGAATGATTGAAGATGATAAAATAGATAATGATATTATAAAAGATTATATAAATAAATTAGGTCAGGTTGATGCTTTAATCTTAGGTTGTACGCATTATCCTAGTTTAATTAAGGAATTTAAAAAGTATTTAGATAAAAATATAGAAATAATTGATATGGGAGTAATTTTAAGTAATAATTTAAAATTAGAAAGTAGTGGAGAATATAGTTTAACAATGTATTTTACTAAAATAAATAAAGTTTTAATTAATAATATAGGTAATATAATTAAAACTAACTATAAAATAATTGAAGTGGAGGTAAATAATGAAAGCAATTATTAATGGAAAATTAATTTTAAAAGATAGGATTTTAGAAGGAAAAACACTTTTATATAGTGATAAAATTGAAGGCATAGTTGATGAGGTACCAAAAGAGGTAGAAATAATTGATGCAAAAGGAAATTATGTAGCACCTGGTTTAATTGATATTCATATTCATGGTTATTTAGGATGTGATGTATGTGATGCATCAAAGGATAGCATTAAAACGATTGCATCGGGGATTATGAAGAATGGAGTAACCGGATTTTTACCTACCACGATGACCGTTTCTCTTGCAACAATCAAGAAATCTTTACAAGTATGTCGGGATTTAAAAGAAGATAGTAAAACTTGGGATGGAGCTTGTATTTTAGGAGTTCATGCTGAAGGACCATTTATTAATCCCAAGAAAAAAGGGGCTCAAGATGAAAAATATATTTTAAAACCTGATGCAAATTTTGTTAAAGAGTATCAAGATATTATTAAAATAATTACGTTAGCTCCTGAAATGGATGATGATTATAAAGAAATATCTAAAATGCGGAAGGAAACCGATGTCATTATTTCAATGGGTCATAGTGATGCTACCTATCAAGAGGCTTTAAATAGTACTTATGTGGGAGTTAGACATGCAACTCATACTTTTAATGCTATGAGTCCTTTAAATCAAAGAAATCCAGGAGTTGTTGGGGCTATTATGAATTCGGATGTTACTTGTGAACTGATTGTTGATACCTTTCATATTCATCCAGCTTTATATGATATTATGTTTAAATTAAAAGGTGAGAAATTATGTTTTATCACAGATTGCTTACCAGCCGGTGGGTTACCTGATGGAGAATATACATTAGGAGGCGAGAAATTTATTTCTAAAGGAATTGAATGTCGTCTTCTTGATGGAACGATAGCTGGTTCTATTTTAAAACTTAATAAAGGAATTTTAAATGTTTATACAAATAGTACTATTCCTTTATATGAATGTGTTAACTGTGCATCTTTAAATCCAGCCAGAGCAATTGGGGTTGATAAATATAAAGGTTCTATTGAGATAGGAAAAGATGCTGATATTATTATAGTAGATAATGAATTTAATGTTTTAAAAACAATTATAGGAGGTAATGTTAAATATGAAGCTTAAAGTTGAATCAATTTTAGATAAAGAATTTGCACCACTTAGTATAAAATTAAGAGAAATGGCTGAACTTACTAAAGATAAAGGAAAAGATATTATTATTGGAGTAGAAAGAAATGATGATTATTGTAAAACTTATAAATTAAGAATTTTAGAAGATAATGTAGATGATAATTTTAATTATCAATTAGTATCCCGAATCGTGAAAACACTTCTTTGGGTTGCAGGAGGTAAAAAAATCATTATTGCAGGTTCAAAATCAATGTATGAAAAAATCAAAAAGGACTATCAAATAGGAGGCAAAAGAGAATTTGATGTTAAATTCATGGAGAATGTCTATGATTCAAAATTTAAAGTTGTTTATACCTCAATAGATAATCCTCCTCTAGATAAAGAATCATCAATCTCGGTTGGAAGACATTTAGAAGGTGAGAGAATTGGTTTTGATGCTGGTGGAAGTGATCGGAAAGTATCAAGTGTAAGAAATGGTAAATCTATTTATTCTGAGGAAGTAATTTGGTCTCCTAAATTAAATAGTGATCCTAAATATCATTTTGAAGAAATTTATAAGGCTATGAAAACAGCTGCTTCTAAACTTAATCATGTTGATGCTATAGGTGTTTCGACAGCTGGAGTTTGTATTGCTAATAAATTGATGGTTTCATCTTTATTTATTAAAGTAAATGAAAAAGATTTTAATAAATATGTAAAAACGATTTATTTAGACGTTGCAGATAAATTAAGTAAAGAATTAGGATATGAGATTCCGATAGAAGTTGCTAATGATGGAGATGTTACAGCTTTGGCGGGAGCTATTTCCTTGAATGCCAATTCTCTTCTTGGAATAGCTATGGGAACCAGTGAAGCTGGGGGTTATATAGATAAATCAGGAAATATAACCGGTTTCTTAAACGAACTTGCATTCGTACCAGTTGATTTTAATCCTCAATCAATGATAGATGAATGGTCAGGAGACTTTGGATGTGGAGTTAAATATTTTTCGCAAGATGCAGTTATCAAATTAGCAAGACTTGCAGGAATTTCTTTCGTTGATACTCAAACTCCAGCTGAGAAATTAAAGGTTGTTCAAGAATTAATGGAAAATGATGATGAAAGAGCTATAAAAGTATATGAAAATATAGGTTGTTATTTGGGTTATACTATCCCTTATTATAATGAATTTTATAATCTTAGTCACGTTCTTTTAATGGGTAGAGTTACATCAGGTAAAGGTGGAGAAATAATTAAAGAAGTTGCAATCAAAGTTTTAAAAGAAGAATTTCCTGAATTAGCTAAAAAAATAAAAATTCATTTACCAGATGAAAAAAGTCGAAGAGTAGGCCAATCAGTTGCAGCAGCTTCTTTACCCAAAATAAAATAGGAGTATATATGGAACTTATAAAATTAGATGGTAGTACTTATTATATTAAAAATGTTAATAATATAGGAGTATATAAAATAAATGAAAATGAAGTTTATTTAATAGATGCTGGTAATGATTCTGACTGTGGTAAAAAGATAATTAAGTTATTAAATGAAAATGATTTTATTATTAAAGGAATAATTTCTACTCATTCACATGCTGACCATATTGGAGGAAATAAAGTCATAAGTGATAGATGTAATGCTCTGATATATGCTCATGGAATTGAGAATTGTTTTATTAATTATCCAATTCTAGAACCCTTAATGTTATATGGAAGTAGTCCATTTTCAAATCTTCAAAATAAGTTTTTAATGGCTAAACCTTCTACATCTTTAGAATTAGAAGGTAATCTACCTAATGGATTAGAATACTTTAGTTTAAAAGGTCATTCTCCTGATATGATAGGAATTAAAACAAGTGATGATATTTACTTTTTAGGAGATAGCCTAGCAAGCATAGACATGATTAATAAATATCATATCTTCTTTCTCTATGATATAGAAGAATACTTAAATACTTTAGAATATTTAAAAACTTTAAATGGAAAATATTATGTACTATCTCATTCTGAATTACTAGATGATATAACGGATTTAATAGAATTGAATAAGAAGAAAATAGATGAAATAATAACTACTATTTTAAATATAACTAGTACTTATCAAACTTTTGAAGAAATATTAAAAAGTTTATTTGATTATTATCAATTAACTTTAAACTTAAATCAATATGTATTAGTTGGAAGTACTTTAAAATCCTATTTATCTTATTTAATTAAGATAAATAAATTAACTTATGATTTTATAGATAATAAAATGGTATATATTTCTAAAAAAGACTTGAATTAATTAGTAATTTATTATAAAATAATAGCCATTCGAGGTGGTTATATGCGAATTGCTATTTTTTCAGATATTCATGGCAATTTAGAAGCTTTAAAAGAAATATTAAGAGATATTGAAAAAGAAAATATAGATGAAATTATTTGTTTAGGTGATGTTATAGGACTTGGTCCTGAAAGCAAAGAGTGTTTAGATTTAATTATTAATAATAATATTAAATTAATCCTTGGTAATCATGAATTATGTTATTTATTTGGACCTGAAATTGATTATGGAGTAACTCTTGATGATAAAAAAAATTATGAATATATAGCAAGTACCTTAACAGAAGTCGAAAAGAAATTTTTAGAAAAATGTCCTTTATTTATAGAATTTAAATATGGAAATAATAAAGTTAAGTTTATGCATTTCTTAATTAAAGATAAGAATTTAAAATATCCTTATCATAGTCTAAATTTATTAACAACCCTAAAAGATTGTTTAGGAGATGTTGTTAAGAAAACTAATGCTGATTATATTTTTGTTGGTCATGAACATACAGGTTTTGATTATGATTTTGGTTCTAAATTATATGGAGTTGGAAGTTCAGGATGTGTTAAAAGAAATATAACTAGTTATACAATTATTGATTTTAAAACGGAAATAACCGTTTTAAGAAAAGTAATAACTTATAATCGTGATAAATTAATAAAAGCTATAGAAGAAAAAGATTATCCTGAAAGAAATAAGATTGCATCCAAATTTTTTGGAATAGAGTTATAATGTAAAGTTATTGTCAAGAAGATAAAATTTCTTCTTTTCTTTTGCCTAAAACTATGTATAAATTAGGAAATTAAAGTGTCCTAATTTTTTATTTTTTTGTCAAAATAATTTGACCAAATTTATATAAGTATGA
>CANQJD010000035.1 GCA_947624175.1 uncultured Bacilli bacterium | reverse complement strand
TTCCATACATTTATTTTGAAAGACTAAATTCCATATTTATACTTTTTAGGGGTGGAAATTACTTTTGCACTCGAGGTATATGATTATTATAATATATTAACTATATTTTTTATTGACAAAGTAGTAATAATATGTTATATTATATGCGAAAGGAGATTAGGATATGGAAAGTTTAACAAGTGCTATAAGTGTTCAAGTTGATGCTTATGATAAGGAAATTGCAACTAATATTTTGAAGAAACTTGGATTAAATATGAGTACATATGTAAATATGGCTATCAAACAATTAATTAACAAAGATGGAGTTCCTTTTGAAATAGTTAATCCTAAACATAGTCGTGAATTATTAGATGCTTTAGAAGAAGGAGCAGAAATAGAAAAGGAAATAAAAGCCGGAAAGAGAGTTGGCTATCGTAATGCCAATGAAATGTTGAGGTCAATATTAGATGATTGATTTTGATTTAGACACCAAATGTAGAATTGATTATACTACAAAATTTAAAAAGCAATTAAAAAAAGTATTAAAGCAAGGAAAAAGTGCTAATAAATTATTAGAAGTTATAACAAAACTAGCTAATTTAGAAGAACTTGAGCCAAAATTCAAAAATCATGATTTAATAAATGATAAAACTTATCAAGATTGTAAAGAATGTCATATTGAACCAGATTGGTTATTAGTATATAAATACATTGACGAAAAATTAATACTTTTACTTTTTGCAACTGGTAGCCATAGTGAAATTTTTTAAACAATATATATATTAATTACTGACAAATAGTTATAAACAATTACTATTTGTTTTTTTATTTACTTTTTACATATTCTTTATGACAAAACTCTTGAAATTTACAATCACTACAATCAGGTTTAATAGCCTCACATTTATAACGACCAAATAAAACAAATTGTTTATGTAATTTATTCCAATTTTCTTTTTTAAATAATTTCTTTAACTTCTCTTCAATTACAACTGGGTCTTTGGAATTAACAAGTTTTAACCGATTAGCAACTCGAATAACATGCGTATCAACCGCAAATGATGGAATATCAAATAATTCTCCTAATACAACATTCGCACTTTTTCTGCCTATGCCCTTCATACTTTCTAACTCTTCATGGGTTCTAGGTACTTTCGAATTAAAATTATTAATTAAACTATTAGCAATTTCTAAAACATTAACTGCTTTCTTATTATAATTTCCAATAGGTTTAATTATTTCTTTTACATCTTGAATCTCTGCTTTACTTAATTTTTCTAATGTATCATATTTAGAAAACAATACTTTCGTTACTTTATTTACTCCCTTATCCGTTGTTTGAGCCGATAACATAACCGCGATTAATAATTCATAATCATGATTATAATTAAGTTCACATTTCGGATTTTTAAATAATTCATCTAAATAGTCTTCAATTTCCAATATATTCTTCTTCATCATCCAACCAATTCCAATCTTCTGTATTAAATTCCATTGTCTCTTCTAAATTAACTTCTTTTTTGGTATTTTCAATATCTTCAATCTTTTTAATACCTTGACTCTCCCAATTTAAAAGCATCTTATCAACATATTTTAAACTATAAACACCCATCTCAAGAGCTCTCTTGATACCTTCCTTAATTAATTTAGAATCAATATGATTATCAAGCCAACCTTCAATTGTTTTAATTTCCAAAGAATTTAAAGGTCTACCTAACTCTTTTTCAATATAAGCGAAGATACTTGTTTTATCTTCTTCAAGATTACTTCCAAAATCTATTAAAATTGTACTAATCTTTTCATAAAAACTATCTAAATTAATAACTTCTTCTAAGACATTATTTTCACTTTTCATAACATCTAAACTTAAATAACCTTTATCAGTTAAAACCGAAACATAACCCATTACTTCCATAATATCAAGGTTTAAATCATTTGCTATTTTTTCAGGATTAAATTCTAAATTATCCTGTCTACTTTGTAAATACATCAAAAAAACAAACTCATCCATTGTTAAGTTTAATTTTTTAAAACACTTTAAAATATAAAGAGGTATAACAACATTTCCTTCTCCAATAAATTTGTTTAGTTTTCCTTTATTCATTTTAATCACCTTGAACTATTTTTAAAGAATAAGTGTATTTAGCATCTTTAACATCTTCTGTATAATAAATATAAACTTTATAAGTATCAGTCTTTTTTCTTCCAATATTACCTTTTAATAAAACATCATCTTTAATATCTGAAAGAGTTCCACTTGCAACTTCTTTATCATTTAAAACAACAATATAGTCTAAATTTTCGCGACTAAAATCACTATCTTCAAGTTTTAAATCAAAGTTAACATTTGCTATTCCTTTATTTTCTAATGTAAAAATATAAGGATAAGTTTTTAAAGCCCCTTCTTTATCTAACTTTTTTACATTTTCTAACGTAAATTCTTCGGTATCTTCAAAAGTTGCAATTAAATTAATATCAGCATATTTATTCTTTTCTAAATAATGGGTTACAACATAAGCAATCCCACAAGAAAAGATACATATTCCAATAAAACCAATTATTTTTCCAACAACCATTCTTTTTTTCATATTTTACCTCATTTTAAGATTTTTTTATTTGTAATTAAATTATACAACAATTTTTAATTTCTTGCATTATTTTTTTAAGAAATCCGATTTTTTTCTCGAAGTTTTTTAATTTCTTCATTTTGCATATATTCAGAATATGGTATTCTTCTATCAATTATGGTTCCATTTTCAAATATTTCAATAATCCTGTTTGCTGTTGTTTCATTAAGTTCATAATCATCACTAGTAAACATGATTTCTCCTTTAAAATTTTTAAGACCATTATTTAAAGAGGTAATACTTTCAAGGTCTAAATGGTTAGTTGGTTCATCAAGAATTAAAACATTAGGGTTTTCTAACATCATTTTAGATAACATACACCGAGCTTTTTCTCCTCCAGATAGGACATTAACACTTTTAAAAACATCATCACCTGAAAATAACATCCGACCTAAAAAACTTCTTAAAACTTCTTCATCTTGCACTTTCTTAAAATGCCCCATCCATTCAATTATGTTCTCATTTCCTTTAAAGTACTCTGTATTATCACTTTCAAAATAACTAATATTAGAATTTACACACCATCTAAATTCCCCACTTGTATATTTTTTCTTTTTGGTTAAAACATCAAATAATAAGGTCTTAGCTATATTAGAACCTAAAATTAAAACTTTATCATCTTTTAACACACTAAATGATATTTTATTTAAAACTTTTTTATCATCTACTTGCACCGTTAAATTATTAACATTCAATACTTCTCTACTATTTCCTTTTTCAAATTTAAAATCAATATAAGGATATTTTCTTGATGATGGAACAATTTCTTCAAGTTCAATTTTTTCTAATATCTTTTTTCTCGAAGTTGCTTGTTTACTTTTCGAAGCATTAGCACTAAATCTGGCAATAAAATCTTTTAATTCTTTAATTTTATCTTCTTTTTTCCGATTTGATTCTTTTATTTGTTTTTGTAATAACTCACTAGATTCTCTCCAAAAATCATAGTTACCAGCATATAAAGTCATTTTAGAATAATCAATATCAACAATATATGTACAAACATTATTTAAAAAGTGTCTATCATGACTAACGACAATAACACAATTTGGATAATTGATAATAAACTCTGATAACCAGTTAACAGAATCAATATCTAAATTATTTGTTGGTTCATCTAATAAAAGGATATCCGGATTTTGAAACAAACTCTTTGCAAGTAAAACTTTAACTTTAAGATTATTTTCTAATTCTTTCATCTTTAAATAATGTAGCTCATTTTTAATACCTAAATTAGCAAGTAACAGAGAGGCTTCACTTTCAGCTTCCCAACCATTTAATTCCATGAATTCAGCTTCTAATTCTCCAAGTCTTATTCCATCATCATCAGTAAATTCAGTATGAGAATATAACTCATCTTTTTCACATCTTATATCATATAACTTTTTATTACCCATGATAACAACATCAATAACCGTATAATCATCATATTTATAATGGTCTTGTTCTAACGTTGAAATTCTTTCATTCTTTGGAATAATAATTTCCCCAGTTGTTGTTTCAAGCTCATGATTTATAAGTTTTAAGAAGGTTGTTTTACCACTTCCATTAGCACCTATTAATCCATAACAATTTCCATTATTAAATTTTAAATTAACATTCTCAAATAAAGTCTTTGTTCCAAATCTTAAAGAAACATTATTAACTGTAATCATAATACCACATATCCCTTTCAAACTATTCTAGTTTACCATAGATTAATCTAAATTACTAGTAATTTTTTCTAAAAGAAAAACACCGAAGTGTTTAATCTTTCCATGGGAAATCACGAGATATAGTTAGAACTGGGCGAGAAGTTTCTTTTTCCAACGTATTTGCTTGCCAAAAAGAGAAAAGTCCACCAACAGGTTCTATACCTCTAGTTAGCCATGCATTAATAGCATGACCATAATCTGAATTCCATGAACCATTATTATTATTATAAGTTTTAAAAGTTTCTTTTGTAGCATCACCTAATTTTTGTCTAGAAATAGCATTTGGTAAAGTATCGTCATTAACAATACCAGTACTAGTAAAATATGAATATTTATCGTAATATTTTGATAACAATTTATCAGCATCTTTATCCCACATATTTGTACTTGGATTCAATACTTTTCCGATATTTATACTTCCATCTTTAGTGACAGAAACTGCCATTACATTCTCATCACTTCCACCTACCATATCAAATATTCCATATATAGTTCCTGTTGTTGATGCACCAGCTCCTTTATAACCTTCTCCAACATTTTCTATTGTAAGATTATTATATAATACATTATTAGAATAGCCAGTTCTAATTGTTAATATATTATTTTCAATAATTTTAGAAGTATTACTATATATATTTTTATAATTATTGTTATATAAATCATTACCTTGTTTACCATATTTTGAAAAAGACAAATATGCAACAGCTCCCCATTCCATATTTTTTAACATATGAATATCATAATTATTATCATCATTTTTAATAACTCCACTCAAATTATTATTTGAATCTAAATAACTTGTAGCATTAGAATTTTGAGAAAACCCATGTATATTATTATATAATTCCATACTTCTTATATTAATGAACATATTTGAATTAATTATATATCTTAAACTAACCTGGTCTGGTTTTACCAAAATATTTAAATTATCTTTATTACAACTTGCACTTTGATTTAATAAACATTCTTGATTATCAGTTGACATTTCAAATTTAGCAAACCAAAATCCTACTAATTCTTCATCTCCAAAAGTAAATGCTGGATGGGTATAGGTACTTTTACCATTTACTATACCATTATTTATTTTATCCTCACATATTTCACTATGATTTGAGTTATCATCTGTTTGTATATCATCATGACAACTAACTGTTCCTGTACTTTCTATTCCTTTTTCAAATTCAACGTTTATCATTTGTTCTTCGGATGTTTCATTATTTCCATTAAAGATTGTATATCTATATCTTGGTATCCAGACCCACATAGAAGATATATCATCCATCTTAACTTCGGTTCCGGCACTTGCTTCCAAGTATTTTTGTCTTGCATCCAGTTCATTAAATTCTGTTTTAGCAACTAACAAATTATCTTTTGGATAATCAGTTATTTCTCCATTAAAATATTTAGAAACTTCATCAGCCGTTAAAGCATCCGTATATACAAAGGCATCACTTATTGTTACATTAGAATATTGACCATCAGATCTATTAGCTATTGCTCCTAATAAAATTGGATCTTTTATAAACTCAATATTTTCTGTTAAAGACATAGATGCATCCAATTCTCCGTTTACATATATTTTTTGAGTATTACCATCATAAGTAGCAACTATTGTATACCATTCATCACTATTAGGAATTATAACAGAATTAAGTTGATGCCAACTTTCTCCATGTATCGAAAAATAAATTTTTTTGGAAGAAGATTCTGTAAATCCTAAAGCTAAACTAGTTTTACCTACAAATACTTGCATAGTATCTTTAAAACCAGATTTTATTCTTGTAACAATACTAATTTTATCTTTAAAATCATAGTCAGAATGACCTAAATCATAATAATCATCAACACCATCAAAACTCATACTTCCATCATCATTTAATGTTCCATTTGATTCTTTAACAGTAACTGCATTGGCCCACATAAAATCATTATAATCATACCATTTATGACTTTCATCTCTATTGGTTATATCTGCTACTTTCCATACTCCATCAGTATCACTAGTCTTACTATAATAAACTGGTATCATATTATCTAACATCTCTGGTGGATTTGCTCCACTTGTATCAAGTGTATCTGCTTGTAATCCTTCTAAGCTTAATACTTTATTATATATTAATCCATTTGGATTAGCATCATGATTTATCCATATCACTAGTTCAAAACTGATTTCTTCATTTGAAGCTATTACTCCTTCATCAAATACCCCATCTGCACCTAAACTCTTAACTTCTCCCGTTTCTTCTCCTGTACTTCTAGTTCTTTTTACTCTATATCTTATATCTAAGTTGCTCATAGTACTTGCAACTTTACCATCTATTAAACTTAATCGATATTTAGCTGTGACATCTCCTTGATTTTCTATTTTAAAAGTATTTGGAGTATTCTTTAATCCCTCTTCATCACTCTTTGGTACTTGTTTATCTAAAGTTATCTCTTTCATATCTTCTTTTATAACAAGTCCAAAATTAGCTATACTTATATTTTGATCTCCACTTTTCTTTTCTACTCTTAAATAAGCATAACTACTTCCTAATATTATTATCAGACTTAATGCTATAGCTATTATCATCAATACTTTTTTGTTTCTCATACTGCCTCCTAGTTATTCCTATTTTCTAATAAAATTATACACTAGATTTTCTAATTTGGGAATACCTTTTTGAATTTTTAAACTTTATATTTTTAAATATAATATTAAGTAAAATATAAAAACTAATATTTAAAACTAAACTATTTTGAAATTTATAAATTAAATCATTAAAACTAACTATACTATAATTACTAACTCTAACTAATAAAAATAAAATTAAATCATATAAAAATATACAAATAACTAATAAAATTAAACTAACTAAAAAATTACAACGAATATATTTATCAACTTTTTTAATAATTTTAGCAAACATTAAGAAAACTAAACTATTAAAAAGTAAGATATAAGAAAATAAAAAATCATAAATTAAACCCGTTATAAAAACAGTTTGTAAATATTTTTTATTTTCAACTTTTTGATATAAAAATATTATTAAAGTTAAAGTTAACATTGGATAAAATAAGTTTAAATTATTAAAATAACTAGGTATAAAATAAGTAATTAAAAAATCTAAACTTATAGTAATTAATATAATTAAATATAACATAACTACTTCCTTATCAAGACATTTACAAATCTAAAATCATTAAAGTTACTACTTGGTTCAACCTTAATAATTTTAGAAACATCGTATTTATCATTTTCAGTAGATACTACTTTACCAATTAAAATTCCACTTGGGAATATTCCCCCCATTCCACTTGTATAAACTAAACTATCATTTAAAACTTCAACTACTTTATTAGTCCCGGTTACTTCTAAAGTATTTTCTGAAGAATCATAACCAGACATAATTCCATAAATAGTATCATTCCCATTTTTAATCATCACGGATATTTTATTGTTAATATCATTAGTTGTTAATAACTTTACTTCAGAAGTGGTCTTAGAAACTCTGGTTACTTTACCAATTAACCCGTCTCCTGTTATAACTGCCATATCTTCTTTAATTCCTTTATTACTTCCTTTATTTAGGGTAATGGTATTAAACCAATACATTCTATTTCTTTCAATAACTAAAGCATGAACTATATCAAAATCAGTTAAACTACTACTTAAATCATTTAATTTTAATAATTCTTCTCTTTCCATTTCTTGTTCTATCTTTATCCCATCTTGAACCTCACTACTTAAATCAACCTCTTTATCAATCGCCTTAACTGGAAAAAAGATAATATCTTTAACTAAGTAATAAGGATAAAATATATTAATATCACTTTTAATAGCTAAAAAGGAAATGATATAAACGATTATTAAAATTATAAATGTCTTTATTTTTAACATAATTACCCCATTAAATTATTATCAAAGAAACTAAAATAATTTCTATCAGAGACAATTAAATGATCAAGGACATTAATGCCTTGGATTCTTCCAATTTCAACTAATGTCTTCGTGATTTCTAAATCAGCATTAGATGGTATCAAATCTCCACTTGGATGATTATGCATACAAACTATGCCTGAAGCACTACAAAGATAAGCATTTTTGAATACTTCCCTTGGATGAACTAAACTTCTATCAACTGTTCCCATAAATAATAATTTCCTTTCTATTAAATTCTTTTTACTATCTAAATAGAATACATAAAAGTATTCTTGTTTTAAACCTTGAAATAAATATTTATTATCATTAAAAATTATTTCAGGATTTGTATATTGAATCTTTTCTACTGAATTATTTTCTAAATATATTCTTTTACCAAGTTCTATTAAAACAACGAGTTCAATTTTTTTAACTATTCCTAATCCTTTAATATCATCAAACGTATGGATATTAATATCTTTAAGTTTTGAAATATTACCTACTTTCTTTAAAATATTAATGGCTAAATCTTTAGCTGATTTCCCTTTTGAACCTGTTTTTAAAAGAATAGCTAATAATTCTTCATTAGATAAATTACTAACTCCATATTTCATTAATCTTTCTCTAGGTCTTTCTGATTCCGGTATTTCTTTAATTAACATAATAATTCCTCCTAATATAATATAACCGGAAAAAAATTATATTAGAGGTTTAATTCTTGATTTTCAAAAATTTCTTGCATCACACTCTCGATTTCTTCTTCATTTTCTTTATCTTTTAACTTATCATCAAATTGTTTTAATAATTCTAAAGTTTCACTGTTAGAAACATAATCACTTCTAATATAAGTATAAATATCTTTTTCTTTATACATATTTTGAATCTTAACTGCTAAATCATAATCAGTTGTAACTCCTAAATAAACATAGTATTTATCATCAAGTTCAATTATTTTATAGTTATTTAATTTACTAGCATTATTAACGGCTGCTTCATTTGATGTATAAACTCCATATTGAACATAGTAAATGTTTCCATCTTCATCAATGTATTCAATTCCTTCATAATTTTTAAATAATAAGTTTCCAAATAAAAAGCCAATTAAAGAACCTAAGATAATTACAATTATAATATTTTTCTTCATATTCCTCCTTTTTTATTAGTATAAAACTTTGAATAGCAGAAATATGTCGAAAAAAAACTCTTAAAAATTAATTTAAGAATTTTATTTAATCTTTATTTATAACTTTCCAATAACCTTGTTTATTTGAGCCAAATCGCTCAATATAATTTTTATTTTTAAGAGAACTAATAATTTTATTTATGTATCTTTGACTAAAATTAGTAATTTCTTCTAAATCTTTAATTTTATAATTATTATTTTTTATTAGTAAATTTAATATTTCTCTTTCAGAAGCATTTAAATCTTTATTTTTATACTCTGTTTCTTCTAGTAATTTTTTATTAATTGGTATAGTTACAATTATAGTATGATCACTTATGTAAAAAGCTTTTTTCCCATATTTTTCAATAATTAATGGAATGCCATGACCAGTTTGATCAATATAATCTAAATCACCAAATATTTTTAGTAATTTTTTGTTAACTGGTTTAGAAACTCCTGCATAAAAATCTTTTTTAGAAAGGGCACTTGGAAGACCGCCATTAGAAACAATTTCAATTCTATCATCATACACATATACAGCTGGTGGAATCTCTTCAGACCATTTTGTATGAACACAAGCATTAATCCATGCCTCTTTAAAACAATTAAAATCAAAATATTTTTCTTCTTGTCTTTGAAATCCACCAACTTTAACTTTAGTTTCATTTATGCTTTCTATATATCTTAATACAGAATTAACAGAAAGTAATAAACACATTCCACCGTATTCTGTTCTTTTTAACATTATAGACTTATTAACACCAGCAAATGTTACAACTTTAATCGAAATATCATTAGTATCTGCTAGTAACTCTGCCATATAGTTATATTCTTTATTTTTCGTAAAAAATCCTAAATTATTTTCAAATTCTTTTTCATTAATACTTTTATTATTTATAATATATAGTTCTTTTAATTGTTTAAAAGTTAAGTTTTTAAGATTAGAAACTTTATTTATTATATAATCAGGTTCTCCATCTCTATTTATTAAAGATTTTAGCATTAAAGGAGATAGTTGCTTATCTTCATCATATGACCGACTATAATATTTTCCAAAAGCTGAATATGGAATATTATTACCTTTACCTTCTACTTTAATAATTTTCTTATTGTCAAGAAGTTCTAAAGATATAGTAGGAATAATTTGAGGTTTTATCCCTTCACTAATTTTCCTTGATACATCTCTTAGTGTATTCTCATTAGCATCATTTTGACCCATTACATCACCATTATTCTTTACTCCAAAATATATGGTTCCTTCGCCATTTTTATTTAACATAGCACTTAAAGATATTATACCTTCTGTTAATTCACTTGTACTTTTTTTAAATTCAATTTTTTCAGATTCCATTCCTAAATTCATAATAATCTCCTCATTTTTATTATGCACTTTATACTGAACTTTATTATGCACTTTTTTATTTTTTTCTATTTAAGTATATCATATTTATGATACTTTTTCAAGTTAAATTTTGAAAAAAATAAAATATCTTTTTTGCTACTTTTCTCTTCTAAAATCAAAGTGTTTTATGTTTTTTTAATTATTTTTATTCAACACAATATTTTCATTTTTATTATGCACTTTATCCTGAACTTTATTATGCACTTTATCCTGAACTAAAATATCATCTTATTTCTAAATATCTATTATTTTAACTTATAAGTTATATTTTTGGCATTTTCACATTTTATTACTATATCTCTATCTTTCATTTCTTTTAATATTTCAGAAGTTTTTACTTTTTTAGCATTTAATACACTTTCTAATTCTTCTCTAGTTGCTGAATCTTTATTTTTTATACTTATGTCTAATTTCCCATAATTGTTAAATACAAAAAAATAATTTATTTTCACTAAATTACTTGAATTTCAAAAACAAATATGATAATATGGATACATGGAGTGATGTTAATATAATGAAAAAATAAATATAACCGAGTTAAAAATAGTATGAGTATTACAACTATTAGAAAAATTATTTCTTTAGTCATAAACATCACTCCTTTATAGTATATTTTTAGATTACAATATCAAAATTATTTAAAATATATTTTTTGCAAAACTACTTGAAATTAAGAAAAAAATATGATAATATGAATACATGAAGAAAAACTTCATAAAATAAAAAACGGATATACCTAATTTGTCGAGTTAGGTACTATTCCCAAAAATTGGTTGTAGCACTCTAACGATAGACAAGCGTTAGAGTGCCATTTTACTAGTTAGCTAGCAGAATTGCTAGTACTAGTGCTAAGGCTAAAAGCCCTAGAAGTAGTAATACTACTACTTGAAAAAAGAATTCTCTTTTAAGCATAGTACCACCTCCTTTAAATAGATTTTTAAACTGTACTGAACAACTTGAATTAAAATTGTCTATATAAAGGAACAGCACCTAACGAATCAAGTATATCCAAAATTAATTATACATTAATGAGATATTAAAGTCAATAATTTAGCATATATATTTTATAATAAATTATCATAATTGTAATAATAAAAAATAGTAAAATTTAATAATTTACTATTTTTTTATTAATTTCTATATCCTTTTTCATATAGTTTTCTCTTAATTAGCATTTCAAGTTCATAACCACTATATTTAGAACTATATTTATTTCTTAACTTCTCTTCTTCTTTTTCTTTTAAGTTATCTTCATCTATTTCTATATTATCAAGATTCTTTAATATATCTTCTCTTTTATATCCTAAATTAACTAAATTTAACAAGACTTTATTTTTAAATACATATAAACTCTTTTTATTACCTTTTAATTGTTTATTAATATATTTATTAATTCTTTCTTTAATTAAATTAGCATCAAATATTTCTAATTCTCTATTTATTTCTTCTTCCTTAAATCCTAACTTTACTAACTCACTTTTAATCTTATATGGTCCTTCTAAACTTAAATAAACTTTATCATGAACATAACTTTTAATATATAAATCATTATTTAATAAATTATCTTCTTTTAGCTTACCAAGTATTTCTTTAATAGTATCTTCTGATACTGCATATTTTTCTAAATACTTAATTATTTCTTTTTCACTTCTTAATTTTTTATTTATATAACTTAAAACTTTATCATATAACATATATTTATCATTATAATCAATAATTGTTGATAAATCATTAATTTCATGAGTTAATAATAAATCAAATTTTAAAATAACATCTTCATATAATAATAAATTTTTACCATTATCAAGATAAACTCGATATTTATTTCTACCACTTTTTACATACTTTAATATTTTCATAATTCTTTATAATTAAAATTAGAAGTTCTAATAAGTCTATTCATAATTGCAAGACCTAATCCTTCTTTTTTTACTCCTTCTATTATTATTAAATCAGCATTATATTTATCACATTCTCGAAGTTTAGAGAAAATATTATGAGATATTTCTTCTAGGGTATTTCCATAACTTATATATTTATAACAATCTATATTTTCTAATCTTGAACTTGCTAGAATAATGGTTTTAGATGTCATATTCTCTTTAACCAAAGTTTTTAATTTATCTAAATTATTAGAATAAACAAGTAAACATTTAGTTCTTGGTGCATAATGTTTATATAACATTCCAGGACTTTCTGCTTTTGTATTATCTTTTATTTCACTTAAAACATGAGGAGATACATTACAAGTTCCAATTACATTTTCTATATCTTCTTTCGTAATAAACCCTGGTCTTAGAATGGTTGGAACATTATCTATTACTTTAACAACCGTTGATTCAAGACCAATCTTTGATTCTCCACCATCAATTATATAATTAACTTTTCCTTCAAACTCATCTTTAATGTCTTCTACTTTGGTACCACTTGGTCTACTTGAAATATTAGCACTAGGAGCTGCTATTGGAACATCAACATATTCTAAAAATTCATGAGCAATTTTATTAATTGGAATTCTAATTCCAACCGTATCTAAATTAGCTGAAACACAGTTTGGAATAATATCTTTCTTTTTTAAAATAATGGTAAATGGTCCAGGCATAAACGAATCAATTAGTTTTTGTTCAACCAGATTTAGGATAGTAGCATACTTACTAATTTCATCTTTACTTTTTAAATGCACAATCAAAGGATTATTTAAAGCCCGAGTTTTCACTTCAAATATTTTAGAAACTGCCTCACTTTTTAAAGCATTAGCTCCTATTCCATAAACAGTTTCAGTTGGAAAAATTACTAAATTATCATTTAAAATTTCTTTTTTTACTAATTCTAAGTTTTCCCTATTAATCTCTTTTATTATTTTCATCTAATCACCCTGTCCTGTTGTTTTTTTATGTAAATAATCCGTATCTCCATAGTAATTTTTAATAAATTCTTCCTTATATTCTAAAATATTATCATTCTTTATACATTCTCTTAAGTCTTCGGTTATTCTAGTTAAAAATCTTAAATTATGAATTGATAAAAGTCTTGCTCCCAACATTTCATCAAGCGTTACTAAATGTCTAATATAAGCTTTTGTGAAGTTTTTGCAAGCATAACAATCACAGTCATCTTCAAGTGGTGTAAAATCTTCTTTATATTTAGCATTTTTTAAATTAATTTTCCCGTATTTGGTAAAAGCATTTCCATGTCTTGCTATTCTAGTTGGTAAAACACAATCAAATAAATCAACACCCCGAATTACTCCTTCAATAATATCAATTGGGTCTCCTACTCCCATTAAATATCTTGTTTTATCAAATGGTAAAGCCTTCGTTGAATATTCAACCATTTTATACATCGTTTCTTTATCTTCTCCAACACTTGTTCCGCCAATGGAATATCCATCAAAGTCCATTTTAACAAGTTCTTCAGCACAATGAACTCTTAAATCTTCATAATCACTTCCTTGAACGATTCCAAATAAAGATTGTCTTTCATTATTAAATATATCTTTACCACGTTTAGCCCATCTTAAAGTTCTTTCAACGGACTCTTTAACATAATCATACTTTGCCGGATAGGAAATACATTCATCAAAAGACATAGCTATATCACTATCAAGTTTATTTTGAATTTCAATAGATTTTTCAGGAGTTAAGAATAATTTAGTACCATCAATATGACTTTTAAATTTAACTCCTTCTTCACTTATATCTTTAGGACGTGCAAGTGAAAATACTTGAAAACCACCACTATCAGTTAAAATAGGTCCATGATAATTCATGAATTTATGTAATCCTCCTGCTTTATCAATTAAATCTTCTCCAGGTCGAAGCCATAAATGATAAGTATTAGCAAGAATTATTCCACTACCAATAGAATATATCTCATCTGGTGATAATCCTTTAACACTAGCCCTTGTTCCAACTGGCATGAACATTGGGGTATCAAAAGTTCCGTAATTAGTTTCAAGTTTACCAAGTCTTGCTTTTGTATTCTTTTCTTCTTTTATTAAATTATATTTAATTTTCATCAAATCACTTCCAACAAGTTATATTGTAGCAAAAAAAGAGACTATTTTCTAGTCTCAATTTTAATTTATTATAAACTAAGTTGATAAGGTTGCTGTTCTGAACCATCACCAGATTTTATTTTAACATTATTTTTTAGATATAAAGTAGGTCGAACATAATTAGTTGTACGTAAGTAACAATCTCCCACATATATTCTATCTTTTTCAACTGGTCCAATAGTTAATACTCTTCCATAATCATTAGAACTTGGCTGAAGTAACCAAACCTCATCAGAATTCTCAAATGTATTTGACATCCAACTTGTTTCTGCATCTTGACCTAAAATACTCGAAAAGCCTTCATTTTCATCTACAATATTTTTACTCCACTCACTTTCAGCCATCGAATATCCGTAATCACTCATATATAATAAAGCAACTTTTCCATGCCAAGTAGGCTTATTATCTAGCCAAATATTACAATTATCATCACCTTCTCCAAATTTAGAACTATAAGTATTTCCCTCAGAAATATTGCACATAATATTACCTCTTTCATGTTCATAAGCTTCAATTGTTGTATCTGATAAATAAACAGATAAGGCAGCACCAAGAAATCTAGAAAAATATCCAAAATTTCCTAAATAATATGTAGTTTCCTCTATCATATCTTCAATACCACTATTCAAATAACTTAAATATCCTTTTTGTCCAGTTGTATCTTGGCTTGTATTTAAATAATATTGAAGTCCTGCGGTTGTCCAATCATTTCTACTAGAACCTTCTGATATATAATCCCAATAAGCCTTATCAGTTGGAACTTTTCCTAAAGAGTCATCATCATTATATCCTCTTATTGAATAAGTAGTTTCATTAATAGTATAAGTATCTGGAAAATAATCTCCTGTTAATGTGTCATTCTTAACTATTTTTATATGCTCAATTCCACTTTCATCTTCAAATACTCCAATTACTCGCCATAACTCACAATTATCATTTGTTTGATTACCCATATCTTTACAATTGAAATACACATAATTATTTACACTAGGTCCTGAATAACGATATTCTCTAATATTACTATTATTGACTTTAGTTGATTCACTATCATTAGTTACTCCGATTACTCCACCTGGTTGACCAATTGTTCCTTTTACCACTTCTGTTGCTAATGGCTTTTCTAATTCTTTTTCATTGAAATCTCCGAATACATTTACCTTGATACTTGCAAAAACATCATTGCTCCAAGTTTCCATATCATAATCTGCTCCATCTACATTTCCTATTACTGTTTCACTTGATATCCACATATATAATCTATAGGTTTTAGTTATTTTAGTATTAGTTCCTGCTGGTATGGTGTTTACATATATTCCTTTTCCGGCTGCTAATCCTGTATAACTTCCTTTTTCTATTAGTACTTCTTCTTGGCCTTCATCTTTTACCTCTACTAATTTAAAAACTAATAGGTTATCTTCTATTCTTGTTTTTCTTGTATCATGTGGTTCTCCATGTTGGATGTCTATTTCATACCAGATTGGTTTACTATAGGTATTTTTTCCTTCGATAGTAAACTCAAAATAATCATTTTCTCCTGGTCCTTCACTTGGAATAGCATTCTCGATAGTTAAAGCAGGGTTTTCTTTAAATTTCATATAGATATCTCCTGCAACTAGTATTTGATTATCAGTAGTTCTCGAATAATTCCATACTGCAAATGAAATACCTAATACGGCAATTAACACGATTGCACTTATCCCGGCTATTATTATTCCTTTCTTTTTGCTTTTTACTTGTTCCATATTTATTATCTCCTTCCTTCGGGGCTTCGTCCCTTTATTCTAATTACATTATAGAATACTTTTAAGTATTTTACAAGATTATATTTAAAAACGACGCAAAGAATATAGTACTACCATACTACATCTTTATGTCG
>CANQJD010000034.1 GCA_947624175.1 uncultured Bacilli bacterium | reverse complement strand
GCCTATAAAAATAGTAAAGATAAAACGAATTACTATGCATGTTTAGTATGTGGAGAATATAAAACAGATAGTACATCCTGTAATGGAGAAATAGATTATACCTTAGGAGTAAGAGCTAATAAGAAAGAATCAAAAGATGTGTATAAAACAGATGGCAAAAGTTGGTCAAATGAAGATATAGTTTTAACTTTTGAAACTTTAAATGATATGGAAGAAGTAGAACTAGAAACAGAAAGTGGAGAAAGAGTTGGAAGTTGTAAGTTAGAAGAAGTAAGAGGAATAAAAAGTTGTACCATTGAAGTAACAGAAAGTGGGAATTATAAAGCATATGCAAAGAATGGAAAAAGTGAAACAAAGAAAAAAGATTTAAATATTCTAATTGATAAAACTGGACCTGAATTTGAATTTCAAGATAAGGGAGTAGATGGAAAAGTAGAAGTAGTAGTAGAAGATACAAGTTTAGAGAAAGTAATAAAGAATAGAATATATGATATAAAAGATAATGAAAGTGGAATAAAGAGTATAGAGTATTCATTAGAAGAAGAAAATAGCAAAGATAATTATCATGATAAAGGAATAGTAGAAAGTTTTGATGTAGAAAAGAACTTAAAGATGGGAATTCATTACTTGAAAGTAAGAGTAACAAATAATGCAGGAATGACTAATGAAAAAGTGCTTGAATATATAATGCAAAAAAGGATAATAGTAAAGGCTATAAATCAAGCAATAACCTATGGAGATACATTTAATAATAAAGATATAAGTAAAGTAGAAGTAACAGGATTATTAAGTGGAGATACAGTAAGTGGAATAACCTTAAATTCTGATGAGAAATTGAATGGAGATAAAAAGAGATTGATATATCCAAGTAACATTAAGATAGCAAGAGGAGAACAAGATGTAACAGTTTATTATAAAGCAGAATATCAAACAGGAGAATTAACAATAAATCCAAAAATAACATTTACTGTTGAAGGAACAAGCGAACAATCAGGATATCAAGTAGGAGCAGAGGTAACAGTAACATGTGAAAGTATTGATGAAATAACAAGTTTTGATGTAACTGATGATTTGAATAATACAGTAAATTCAAGTGGAGGATTAATCCAAAGTAATAAAGTAACATTAAATACTAATGGAAAGAATCGAACAGTAAAAGGTGTATGTAAGACATCTACTGCAAGTAGTGAACAATCTAGTCAATATCATATATATGTTTATAGTTCTGATATAAATTCTTGTGGTTGTCAAACATATAATAGTTGTAGAACAAGTGGATGTGGTTGTGAAACAGCTTCTAGATGTAAAGCAGCTGGTTGCGAAAAACGTAATAGTGGAAGTTGTAAATGTACACTTTCAGGCTTTAAGACTTATAATACAACCGCTTCAAGCAATGGTAATTGTTGGAATAAGTGTTATAGTCATTTTGGTACTTATGAAGCAGATTATTCATATAGTTCTGGAAGTTGCAAATATTATTATAGAAATTATTCTAAATGTGGATGTGATACTTGGAAATCATGTCAAAATAGTGCATGTAGTTGTAAAACAGGAAAAACTTGTTGGCATTTATAAAAGGAGGAAAAGATGAAAAAGAAATTAATAATAGGTGGTTTGGTATTAATTTTAGGAATAGGATTAGCAGTTATGGGAATTTTAATAACTAAAAATAATCTTAATGAAAACAAGGAGGAACTAGAAATAGAAGAGAATAAACCTCAAGTTGAAAATAAATATCAAGAATCTGAATTAATTATCTTCGATTTTACTGAAAAAGAATCTGATCAAGATATAAAAGTATCATTTGATATTTATAATAATGGTAATGAAACTATTAAAGATATGTCTTTGTTTTTAGATTATTATGAAAATAATGAAAATATTTATACTTATCAGTTTGATATTGATGATTTAAAAGTAGGGGAAGAATTAAAAATAACAGATGAGAGTATAGTTTTCTTATATGATAAACTTTCAGGTTCTAAATTTAGATTTGATAATAAAGAAGTTCCAATTGTATCTAGAGAAGAATATCTAAAAGAATATGGAAGTCTTGATAAAAATAAAATTAAAGTAGAAGAAGAGGATACTGAATAATATTCTCTTCTTTAATTTACTTTTAAAGAAAATTATGTTATAATCTTGTTGGATTGGAGGGATGAACTATGAAACTTAAAACAGTTGCTTTAGTTGGAAAGCCTAATGTTGGAAAATCAACTCTATTTAATAAACTAGCAAGAGCCAAGATTTCAATTATTGAAGATACTCCTGGTGTAACTCGGGATAGAATTTATAAAGAAATAGATTATCTTGACTATAAATTTAATTTAATTGATACTGGTGGAATTGATATTAGTAATGGTGATTTTAATGATTTAATCAAAGTTCAAGTTGAAATTGCTATTTTAGAAGCTGATGTTATTGTTTTCATAGTTGATTCCAAAGAAAGTATCAGTGCTAATGATAAGTATCTTGCTAATATGCTTCATAAGAGTGGAAAAAGAGTAATTGTTGCATTTAATAAAATTGATAATAAAGAAAGTTTAACTCATAAGTTTGATTATTATGAATTAGGATTTTCAGAATATGTTGAGATAAGTGCTGAACATAGTATTGGAATAGTAGAGCTTTTAGATACGATTGTTAAAGATTTTCCAAAATATCAAAAAGAAATTGCTGATAATAAGATTAAAATATCTTTAATTGGAAGACCTAATGTTGGAAAAAGTAGTTTAGTTAATGCTTTAATTGGAAGTGAAAAACTAATTGTTTCAGATATAGCAGGAACGACAAGAGATGCTGTTGATACAACGTTTAGATATAATGATAATGACTATGTAATAATTGATACTGCAGGAATGCGTAAACGAGGAAAAATCTATGAAAATATTGAAAAATATAGTCTTCTTCGAAGTTTAAAAGCGATTGATAGAAGTGATGTTTGCCTTCTAGTTATAGATTATCAAGATGGAATAAGAGAACATGATAAACATATTGCTGGAATTGCTCTTGAAAAAGGAAAAGGCTTAATAATAATTGTTAATAAATTTGATGAATATGATGATAATAAAAAACGAGAATTTACAAAATTGATTCGAAGTGAATTTCAATTTATTCCTTATGTTGATATTGTCTTTGTCTCAGCTAAAGAAAAAAAACGAATTCATTTAATCATGCCTATTGTTTTAAAAACTTATGAAAATGCAACCAGAAAAATTCAAACTAGTGTGTTAAATGAAATAATAGAAGAAGCTTATAACTTAAATTTACCTCCATCATATAAAGGAAAGCGATTAAAAATTTATTATGTAGTTGAAGATGATATTAAACCACCGAAATTTACTTTTTATGTTAATAATAAAAACTTAGTTCACTTTTCATACTATAGGTATCTAGAAAATAAATTAAGAGAAAATATAGAACTTGAAGGAACACCAATTATATTAAAATTTAAAAATAGGAGCGAATAATGATAATTAAAAATGATTTCTTTAATAATGAAAATGATTATTTACAAAAAGAAAAAGAAGGATTAATTAAAGCTGTTGAAAAGTTTGATAAAAGATTTAAAAATCAGGAAGTTGACAGGGAAAAATTTTTAAAACAAAATGAAATTTTTGCAAAAAGGCATGCTGAAATAAATAAAAAAATTGAAAAATTAAATAGAGATTAAAATTTCCTCATATAATATAGGGGGAGGTTTTATGAACGATAGTGTGTTTAAAAAAGTTGAAAAGAAAACCAATATAAATAAAAGTACGATTTTAAGTTTGGCTGATAAACTTAAAAATAGTAATTTTAAAGATGAAAAAGTTTTAAATGATGTTATATCAGAACTTTCTTATATGACAGGGAGAGAAATAAGTGACGAAAAGAAAAATAAAATAATTAATGCTATTAAAAATGATAAAGTACCAAATGATATAGAGAATAAATGGTAAGGAGTGTTTATGAAAAAATGCACGGTTATTATAAATCCTAATAGTGGTAAAGGATTAAACAATGGCAAAATATTAGAATTTCAAAAAATATTATATGAATATAAATATGAAACGAGAATTATTTTTACTTTGTATAAACATCATGCTGAGGAAATAGTCGAGAAATTAGATGATGATATTGATTTAGTTATTTCGGTTGGGGGAGATGGAACTTTTTCAGAAGTAATGAATGGTAATTTAAAAAGAAATAAGAAATTAGTTCTTGCCCATTTACCAGTTGGAACAGCTAATGATATTGGACATATGTATGGACTTGGGAATAATATTCTTGCTAATTTAAAATTAATTTTAGAAGGAGAAATTAAAGAAGTTGATATTGGAAATATTAATGACCGAGCATTTACTTATGTTGCATCATATGGTAAGTTTATGGATATTCCTTATAAAACACCTCAAGAGTTAAAGAAAAGAATTGGTTATTTTGCCTATGTAATTGAAGTATTAAAAAGAGTATTAACAAGAATACCAAAACATGAAATAATTTTTACAATTGATGGGGTGAAACATAAAGGAAAATATACATTTATTTTGATTTCTAATGCTAACAGAATTGCTGGTATTGATAATTTTTATAGTGATATTAAATTAAATGATTCAAAGTTTGAAGTAATGCTTTGTAGTTTAAAAAAGAAAATTGATATTTTAAAAGCTATTTATACTTTAAAAACTAGTGATATTACATATGTATCTGGAATTGAACTTTATAAATGTAGTGAAATGACTATAACTTTTAAAGATAAAGATAAAGCTTGGTGTGTTGATGGAGAAGAGTTTGAAGATAATAAAAATGAATATGAAATAAGATTACAAAAGGGAATTAAAATGTTAATACCAAAAGAAAATATTAAGAAACTTTTTGTTGAAAAAGATTGAAAAGAAGAAAATTATATGCTAAAATATAAGAAGAAGTGAGGGGATAAGTTATGTATACTGATTATACTGATGAAGATACCAGTGAATATAGTGATGATTATGGTGATAGTGGTAATAACAATAATATAGATAAAGAAAAAATTAAAAAAATTGCCTTTTTTGTTTTGGCATTAGTAATTGTTGTTGTACTGATAATTATTCTTGCTAAAAGTTGTTCTAATAGAAAGAATAATTCTAATAATGGAGATGGTGATTTAACTCCAACGATTAATATTAATTATGAAAGTTATTCAATAGAAGTTGGGGAAGAAGTTACTTTATATGCTGATATTTTGGAAGCTTCTATTGATGCTCCTATTGTTGGATGGCAAACAGAAGATAGTAATGTTGCAATAGTTGAAGATTTAGGTGAAAATTCAGCTCTTGTTAAAGGAATTTCAGAAGGAACTACTAATATAGTTGCTATATATCGAGAAAATGGTCGACCATTTTCAAATAAATGTTTAATTAATGTAACATCTAAAATAGTACAAGTAGAAAAAATTGATATTACACAAGAAAATATAACAATGGCTAAAGGAAAAGAAATGTCATTACAAATTAAGGCTTATCCAGAAAATGCTAAACTTCCTAATTTAATTTATACAAGTGATGATCCTAGTGTTGTTAGTGTAAGTGAAGAAGGAAAAGTAAATGCTCTTTCACTTGGAACAACAACAGTTACTGTAAAAACTGAAGATGGAACATTAAGTGATTCAGTAAAGATTACAGTTACATCAGATGGAAAAACTGTAATTAATCCAACGGGATTACAATTATTAGGCTTATCAAATGGATTAAAAGTTGGTGGTACAGCTACTATAAAAACTCAAATATCACCTAGTAATGCAACGAATACAAAGTTAACATGGAGTAGTACTAATCCAAGTGTTGCAACAGTTAATAGTGAAGGAGTTATAACAGGAGTTTCAGCTGGTAAAACAACAATTATGGCTGCAACAACTAATGGTATTTCATCAAGTATTGAAATTACGGTTGAATCTAATACAATTCCAGTAACTGGAGTAACTATCAATGATGGACCTTCTTTTACAATGACAGTTGGAGGAACTAAACTTCTATCATATACAGTATCTCCAAGTAATGCAACAAATAAAAAAGTCTTATTTACAACAAGTAATCGAAATATTGTAACGGTAGATTCTAATGGTATAGTCGGTGCAAGAAGTGCTGGTACAGCAATTATAACTTTAACAACTGAGGATGGAAGAAAGACAGCAACCGTTAAAATAACGGTTACCGGAACAGGTAATATTACTGGTTCTCAAACTAGCAACTCAGGTACGGGTACCGGATCATCATCTTCTAGTGGAACAGGGGGCTCAAGTTCTAGTAAAAGTGATGATGTTTCTTGTACAGATTCATTAATGACTTATATAACCCATAATGGAAAGGGTGCAGTAATATCTCAATATAGCTTTGGCCAGGCCAAAGCTTTTCAAAATATGTCAGAAAAACCAGTTATTACAATTACTCAAATTGCTGATTGTATTAATTTGAATAGATTAACTTATAAAATATACTATGGAACATCAACTAATGTTTCAAGTTCAGTTAATGGTGGGTCGGGTAGTATTAAGAAAGTTGGAGATAAAATAACTTTAAATAATGGAGATGGTTATTATAAAATTCAATTAGTTGGTTATTTGAAGAATAGTTCAGCAGTTGATTTTACCAAAACTTATTATGCTATTGTCCAAAATAATGGAACAGATACAATTAAACCTTATATTAACAGTGTTTCTGCATCACGTGCTTCGACAACGAGACTTGCAATTACAACTTCTATAAATGAAACTGGTTCAGGTGTAAAGAATATAAAATATTGCTTATCAAAAAGTACAGTAACGACTTGTACCCCTAATTTGACTTTAAATAATTTTGTAACTTATCTTAAATCAAGTAATCTATCTCGTACTTATTATATTACAAATAGTAGTTTAGCAAGTTATAAAAAAGTTTGTGTTAATGCAACTGATGGTGCTAATAACACTTCAACTTATAAATGTGTTAATTTTTAGAACCGAAAGGTTCTTTTAATTTTTATTAGGAATTTTTACTTTTTAGTGATATAATAATAATGTTTACAAGGAGGCATATATGTTTGAAAATTTAGGAGATAGATTACAAAAAGTTTTACATAAAGCAAGAGGTTATGGAAAAATTACTGAAGATAACATCAGTGAAATGGTTAAAGAAGTAAGAATTGCTTTGTTAGAGGCGGATGTTAACTATAAAGTTGTTAAAGAATTTACAAATAAAGTAAAAGAAAAAGCCTTAGGAGAGGAAGTTTTAAGTAGCCTAAAACCAGGAGAAGTTTTTGTTAAGATTGTAAGTGATGAATTAACAGAACTTTTAGGTGGTGAGAGTAGTGAATTAAATACGAATGGAAATCCAGCTATTTTAATGTTAGTTGGACTTCAAGGTAGTGGTAAAACAACAACAATTGGAAAACTAGGTAATTTACTTCGAAAGAAATATCATAAAAAACCTCTTTTCGTGGCTTGTGATGTTTATAGACCAGCTGCGATTGACCAATTAAAACAAATTGGAAAAGAATTAGATATCCCAGTTTTTGAAAAAGGTTTAAATAATCCCGTTGAAACATCAAAAGAAGCTATTACTTATGCTAAAGAAAATGGATACGACTATGTATTAATCGATACGGCTGGACGTCTTCATATCGATGATACTCTAATGGAAGAGTTAGTTAATATCAAAGAAGCGGTTAATCCACATGAAATTATGTTAGTAATTGATGCGATGATGGGACAAGATGCTATTAATGTTATCACCGGTTTTAATGAAGGAGTTTCCTTAACGGGAGTTATTTTAACAAAACTTGATGGAGATACTAGAGGTGGAGTTGCTTTATCAGTAAGACACTTAACCAATGTTCCAATTAAATTCATGGGAACTAGTGAAAAAATGGATGGGTTAGAATTATTTGACCCAAAAAGAATGTCAGGTCGAATTCTTGGCATGGGAGATATTGTTTCGTTAGTTGAAAAGGCAAGTGAAGTAATTGATGAAGAAGAAGCGGAGAATTCACTTAAAAAAATGCAAAAAGGTAAATATGATTTAGATGATTTTTTAAGTCAAATGAAACAAATCAGAAAACTAGGTCCCCTTGAAAACTTATTAAAATTAATACCAGGTGCTAGTAAGATGGGACTTAATAAAGTTCAAATTGATCCGAAACAAATAGGAAGAATTGAAGCCATAATTCTTTCAATGACGAAAGAAGAAAGACATAATCCTAGCATAATAAAAGCTAGTAGAAAAACGAGAATTGCTAAAGGTTCAGGTGTTAGTGTTATGGAAGTTAATCGTTTATTAGACCAATTTGAAAATTATAAAAAAATGATTAAAAATGTTATGAATGGTAATATGAAAATGCCTTTTTAAAGGGGGATATATGAATATAGAATTAAAAGATTTAGAAATAAAAGTCGAGGATAAAGTAATTTTAGATGATTTTAACTTAAAAATAAATAAGGGTGAAATTCATGCTATCATGGGACCTAATGGAGTTGGAAAATCTACTTTATCAAAGGTTATCATGGGGTACCCTGATTATCAAGTTACAAAGGGGGATATATTAGCAGAAGGGAATTCTATTTTAAATTTAAAAATAGATGAGCGAAGTAGATTAGGAATTTTCTTAGTGTATCAAAATCCAATTAGTATTGATGGAGTCACGATGCGTGAGATAATTAAAGCAAGTGTTGATTCTAAAGATACTGAAAAGAAAACTTTATATGAGTTTGTTAAAGAAATAGAAAATTCGGCTGAAAAATTAGAAATGGATAAAAAAAATTTACACCGAGATTTTAATGTTGGATTTTCAGGTGGAGAACGCAAAAAAAATGAAATCCTTTGGGCTTTGATGTTAAAACCAAAATTTATTATTCTTGATGAATTAGATAGTGGACTTGATGTTGATAGCCTAAAAATTGTTACAGATACCTTAAATCAATACTTAAAAGAAAATCCTGATACAAGTATTTTAATTATAACGCATTATACAAGAATTCTTGATTATATAAAGCCAGGATTCGTGCATATGGTTAAAAATGGCAAGATTATTAAAAGTGGTGATTTTAGTCTAGCAAAATTAATTGAAAAGTTTGGCTATAATCAGTCATTTGATATAAAAGAGGATTAGACTTGTGAATAAAATATATATAGATACTAATCATTATGAATTAGTAATAAAAGAAGATACTACTTATTATCTTATAAATAATGTAGATAATTTAGATTTAGAAATAAAAGTTTTAGAAAATAAAAAAGGAATAGTTTATTTAGAAGCAATTAAAAAGAAAGTTATAATTAAAAGTAATGTAGAAGATAATGGTAGTTTACTTGTAAATAGTTTAGGTATTGATACTAGTATAGCAAGTGATATTACTTTAAATAATAATAGTACTTTAAGGTTTGCTAGTAGTATAGCATCAAATGTTGATACAATAAATAAGATTACGATTAACCAAGTTGGAGAGAATAGTAAGGCAGAATATTTAGCAAATGGAGTTAATTTAGGAGGTAATAAATTTCATTTTCTAATTGATGGAATTATTAATAAAGAAAGTCGAGGTTCTTTCTTAGAAGAAGATAGTAACATTATTAATTTAAAAGATGGGGATAGTAAGATAATACCCAATATGATTATTAATAATGAGGATGTAAGTGCTAATCATTCAGCTTATATTGGAAAAATTAAGAATGAAGATATTTATTATTTAGAGTCAAGGGGTCTTCCAAAAAAAGATATTGAAAAGATTTTATTAAAAGCTAGTTTACTTAAAGGAATAGGAAATGAAGTAAAGGAACAATTTACAAGTATAATAAACCATGAAATCAAATTTTAGATGGAGGTGAGATAATGAATCGTGAAGATTTTTTAATGTTTGAAAATAATCCAGATTTAATTTATTTTGATAATGGAGCAACAACCTTTAAACCAAAAAGGGTAATTGATAAAATAAATGATTATTATACTAAATATACTGCTAATGCTCATCGGGGAGACTATGATATTAGTTTAAAAGTTGACAAAGAGTATGAAGAGACAAGGGAAGTTGTTCAAGGTTTTATCAATTCTGAAAGCCCTAATGAAATAGTATTTACTAAAGGTACAACTGATAGTTTGAATATGATAATATTTGGATTCATGAGATATTATTTAAAAAGTGGCGATGAAGTTTTAATTACAAAAGCCGAACATGCTAGTAATGTTCTTCCTTGGTTTGAACTTGAAAAAGAGTTAGGAATTGTGGTAAAATTTATTCCTTTAACGGAAGAATATAAAGTAACCCTTGATAATATTAAAAAGGTAGTAACTGAAAAAACAAAAGTTATTTCTTTAGCTCATGTAACTAATGTTATAGGTGATATTAGACCAATTAAAGAAATTTCTAAATATGCTCATGATAATAATATGTTAATGGTTCTTGATGGGGCTCAAAGTGTTCCGCATATAAAAACGGATGTTAAAGATTTAGATGTTGACTTTTTAGCCTTTTCAGGTCATAAGATGTTAGGACCAACCGGAATTGGAGTATTATATGGAAAACTTAAATATTTAGAAGTTATGCATCCTTTAGAATTTGGAGGAGGCATGAATAGTCGTTTTGAAAGTACGAAAGAATTAGAATACAAAGAACTTCCTTTAAGACTTGAAGCTGGAACTCAAAATATTGAAGGAGTATTAGGTTTAAAAGAAGCCATTTTATATTTAGAAGAAATTGGTCTTGATAAAATTCATGAACATGAAGCAGGACTTCGAGAGTATTTAATTAAAAGACTAGAAGAAGTAGATAATGTAGAGGTTTATAACCCTAAAAGTGAATCAGGTTTAGTTATCTTTAATCTTGAAGGTATTTTTGCAGAAGATACATCAAGATATTTAAATCATTACAATATTTGTGTTCGAGCAGGTAATCATTGTACTAAGATGGTTAAAGATGAGATTAAAGTTAAAAATACTTGTCGAATTAGTTTATATTTATATAATACCAAAGAAGAAATTGACAAGTTAATTGAAGTTTTAAAAGAAAGTAAGAATATATATAATATAATTTTATAAGAAGGGATAATATGGATAGTAATTTTAGAAGAGAAATAATAGTAGACAATGCAAGTAATCCTTTTCATAAAGAAAAAAAAGATAAAGACTTTATTACAGCTAATACCCATAATGAATCTTGTATTGATAATATAGATTTATATGTTAAAGTTCAAGATGATAAAATAGTTGATGCTTATTTTGATGGAGAAGCGTGTGCTATTACTACTAGTGCAACTAGTATAATGTTAAAAAACATTATAGGTAAAAGTTTAGATGAAGCAAGAAGTATTATGAAGGAATATTATAAAATGCTTAATGAAGAAGAATATAAAGAAGACATGTTAGGAGAACTTAATGCTTATTCAAATATATCTAAACAACCTAGTCGTCTTAAATGTGCAAGATTACCATTTGAAACATTAGAAAAAACTTTTCATATTTATGAAACCGAAAAATAGCAATCATTTGATTGCTATTTTATAAAATTTAATGTTTCTTTAAAAAAGATTGGTAATAATTTCTTAATTAAATCCGGATTTTCAAATTCAATTAATTTGTTATTATTTTTATTAAATCTTAATATTTTAAAATCCGTTGTATCATTGGAATTTACAAAGTAATAATATAATTCATTTTCATAATTAGTTTTACTAGTAACAATATATTCAACATCATTATCAAGTGTAACTAAATCTTTAATATCTATATTCATTAGACATTCCCCCCTTCAAAATCATTAGAAATTATACCATATTTTTAATACAAAGTCAAGAAATTATTATATATGTGAAACAAAAATGGATAATTTATCTAAAAATATTTCACATTTTAATTACTATTAATTTTAATGAAATGTCCTATAACTCCAAAAAAATACGAAAATGATTGATTTTTTTGGAGTTATAGTGTATATTATTGATAGGTGATGAAATATGGAAAGAAAAGCAATGAATGAATTAATCAAATGGAAAGATAAGAAAAATAGAAAACCTTTACTTCTTTATGGAGCAAGACAAGTTGGTAAAACTTATTTAGTAAAAGAATTTGCTAATAAATATTTTAAAGACATTATTTATGTTAACTTTGAAACAAATAAAATAATTGGGCAAATAATAGATGAAAATATTTCCCCTAAATATATAATTGAAAATTTAGAAATTGCTTTTAATAAAAAAATTGATAAAGATAATACTTTAATATTCTTTGATGAAATTCAAAAGAATACAAGAGCTTTAACTTCCTTAAAGTACTTTCAAGAGGAAGCACCTGAATATTATGTAATTGGTGCAGGTTCTTTATTAGGAGTTCATATTAAGAAAAAAGAATTTTCATTTCCGGTTGGAAAAGTAGATTTTTTAACAATTTATCCTTTATCATTTGAAGAATTTTTAATTAATACAAATAATCAATTATTATTAGATAAAATAAAGGAATGTTATGAAACAAATTCAATTATGCCAACTTTAATGCATAAAAAAGCTTTAGACTTATATTATGATTATTTAGCAGTTGGAGGTATGCCAGAAGTAGTTCAAGAGTTTATTAATTCAGGTTCTACAATAAATGCAATTGATTATCAAAAAGATATAATTGAATCATATAAAAATGATATAACTAAATATAGTGAACCAAGTGATGCTAATAAAATAATTGCAACTTTTGATTCTATTCCTATTCAACTTGCTAAAGATAATAAAAAATTTCAATATAAATTAGTTCAAAAAGGTGGAACAAGTACTATTTTTGGAGATTCAATCGATTGGTTAGCCAATGCTGGAATTGTTAATAAATGTATTAAAACTAAAATAGGAGTACCTTTAAAGATGTATGAAGAGTTAGATTCCTTTAAACTATATATGAATGATGTAGGCTTACTTACTAATTTAAGTGAATTTCCACTTTATTTAATTAAAAACCGAGAAGCAGCTAATGAAATGATGATAGGAATGCTTACAGAAAATTATGTTGCAAGTGCTTTAAAATATAATGGTTTAAATTTAGATTATTGGAAAAATGATTTTGACAGTGAAGTTGATTTTATATTACAATCAGAAAATGGTTTAATTATTCCAGTTGAAGTAAAATCTAGTATTCATACAAAATCAAAAAGTTTGAATAATTATATAAAAGATTATAAACCTAAATATGCAATTAGAATTTCAAGTAAAAATTTTGGTTTTAAAAATAATATAAAATCAGTTCCTTTATATGCGGTATTTTGTATAAATAAAAGTAATTTAGATAATTAATCAAAAATTTCTTCTTTTTAGATTAATGATTATTATTGATTAATCATAAAATTTATTGTATAATACATTTATCGTAAGGAGTGAAAAGATATGAAAGTTATGAAATTTATAAATAGAAATAAAGTAGTTATTTTTGTTGTAATCATCTTTTTAGGAGTAATTGTTGTAGTTGGAGGTATTAAAAATATTTTAGTACCAGATGAAGCGAAAGCTGCTTATGGAGATAGATTAGATGGAATTGAAGACCATAAGTTAGAGGATTCTTTATATAAAGATATTGAGACTAAATTAAAAGAAAATACAAAAGTTTTAGAAGTTGAACATAAATTACATGGAAAAATCATTAATTTAATTATTACGGTTAGTGATGATATGAGTATTGCTGATGCTAAAAAAGTTGCTAGTAGTACAGTTCCTATGTTTTCGGAAGATGATTTAAATTTCTATTCTTTGCAAGTTTATGTTAAGAAAAATAATGCTGAATTAAATAATTTTCCAATTATTGGTTATAAAGGAACTTTAACTAAAGATTTAGTATTTACTAAAGATAGAGATATAACTAAAGAAGAGGATACTGCAGATGAAGAATAAAAAGAAACTATTAATATTTATAATAGGCATTGCTGTCATTGTCTTTATTGCCTTATTTTTTATCTATTACTATCGGGAATCTAGTCTATTAACATCTGATGATAAAAAATGGATAAGTGAAAATGGAACAAGAGTAATTGATGTTGAAGTCTTTAATGATGTTGCCGTTTATGGAATGAATGGTAAAGGTGTTGTCTTTGATTTTTTAGATTTTGTAACGGAAGAAACCGAGTTACAATTCAATAAAAAACCTTATTTAAAAAGTGAAAAACCAAGTGGTAGTTCTTATAAATTAGAAATACTTGATGGTAGTACAACTTTAGATTCTAATCAATTATTTATCTTTGAAGATAATTATGTTGCAGTCTCTAAAGATAAAACAATTAAAATTAATAAAATCGTTGACTTTGCTAGTTATACTATTGGAGTACTAGAAAGTGAAGAATCAAATATAAGTTATTATTTAAAAAGTGCTAAAGGAGTAAAATTTAATTCTTATAAAAGTATGGAAGAATTATTTAAAGCACTAGATGAAAATGAAGTTAATTTAATTATTACTCCAAATATTTTATCATTAGAAAATACAATTAGTAATGATAGTTATTACTTAAATTATTTCTTTACCGATATTACTAAAAAGATTGTTTTAACCTTAGATGCTAATAATAAAGAATTAAATAACATCTTAAAAAAATACTTTGATAACTTTATGGAAGAGAAGTATGTAGCAGATTATAATAAATTATTACTTGATTATTATGTCGAAGAAAGAGACATCAACGATAAAACCAGAGCCGATTTATTAAGTAAGACTTATGTCTATGGTTATGTTGAAAATGAACCTTATGAAATAACGAAGGGTTCTAAAATAGCCGGGATTGCAGCTGAATATATTAATCGTTTAGTAAGACTTACGGATATTGATTTTACTTATAAAAAATATAAAAATGTTGATGAATTAAATAAAGCTATTAATAATTCAGAAGTTGATATTTACTTTGATTATATTGGAAATCAAAACGGTAAATATTTAAAAACCGTATCTACTTTTGTTGAAAACTATGTTGTTTTAGGAAGAGTTTTAGATGATTATGTTATCTCTTCATTTGAAGGTTTAAAAGGTAATAATGTTTATATGCTTGAAAATAATAAATACTTATATAATTATATTAAATCTGGAGCTATGGTTAATGTTTACACATCAGATAATATTAAAGATTTAGTAAAACAAGCTAAAAAGAATAAAGGATTAATTATTGTTGATAAAGAAGTTTATTCTTATTATAGAGAAAAAGAATTAAAAGATTATGAAATAATTTATACTGATATAATGAGTAATGATTATTCATTTATGGTTAAAAGTGATAATGATTCTTTCTATACTTTATTTAACTATGTAATTAATACTAATTCATATTATAAATATCGTAATAGTGGATTAAATAATTTGAATTTATCAATCTTTGAAACATCTAGTTTTGAAGAAGTATATCTTTTAGTACTAGCAATAATACTAATTCCAGTTATTGTTGCAGTTATAGTATTTGTTGCAATTAAAAATAAACATAAATTAAAACTAGTTAAGAAAGAAGATAGAAAGAAATATACGGATATGTTAACTTCTTTAAAGAATCGTAATTACTTAAATTTACAAATTGATTCTTGGAATTTAAACAAAGTATATCCTCAAACAATTGTTGTTGTTGACTTAAATAATTTAAAATATATAAATGATAATTATGGAAGAGAAAAGGGAGATAGTTTAATTGTTAAAGCAGCAAGTATTTTAGTAAATACCCAACTTGAAAATACCGAGATAATTAGAAGTGATGGAACTGAGTTTATAATTTATTTAGTTGGTTATAGTGAAGATCAAATTGCCGTTTACTTAAAAAAATTAAGAAAAGAATTAGAAGAACTTCCTTATGGTTATGGAGCATCAGTTGGTTCTAGTATGATATTTGATAATATTAAAACAATAGATGATGCTATCAATGAAGCGATGATTGATATGCAAAGTGATAAAGAAAGTTATCGTTAATGGAAAAATTTAAAAATTATATTGATAGAGTAGTTAAGTTAGTTACCCAAAAAGAAATGAGTATTTTACCAGGACATTTAGCCTTTAATATAGTTATGATGATAATACCCATTTTCTCCGTTATTGGAGTTTTGGGTGCTAACTTAGACTTAAATCAACTATTATCAAGTTTAGAAAACAATGTTCCAAATGCTATTATGGATGTTATAACCTCGGCTATAAATACCAATACTAGTAGTTTTAACTTTTTCTTATTTCTTTTCTTTAGTTTTTGGATTACATCATCTGGTTGCAGGGCTTTAATTTCAGCAAGTGATATATTATATAAAGTAAAAACGGTTAATCCTATTAAAAAATATTTAAAATCTTTCTTAATGGTTATTATCTTATTTTTACTTATTGGTTTTATAATTATAGTACCCGTTTTAGGAGATTTAATTATCAATTTGTTAACTCAAATATTTGGAAGAAGTGCGTTTTTAGAAGGATTATATCATATTCTAAAATATCCAGTTTCACTTATTTTGATGTTTATGTTAATTAAAACTTTATATTTAATATCACCTAATATTAAAATAAAACATAAATATATGAATAATGGAGCTTTCTTTACAACGGTATCTTGGTTTTTATTAATGCGAATTTATTCATATCATTTAAATAATTATAGTAATTATAATTTATATTATGGTAGTTTAGCCAATATTTTAATAATATTAGTTTGGGTTTATTTAATGGCTTATTTATATACAATAGGTTTAGCCTTAAATGCTGATGATTATTTTATAAGAGTTAAATCTAAAGAAAAGTTGTCTAATAATGTAAATTAACAAAAATTAGTTATTGTTATTAATCTAATATCATGATAATATAGAAATATAAATAGAAAGGAGTGACCCTCATATGATAAATATTTTTAATGTATCAAGGGACTTATGTCAAGAGTTTGGACAACTTTTAGAGGGGGTTTTTAACTAAAAAGTTGATTTTCAAAGTCATCTGG
>CANQJD010000033.1 GCA_947624175.1 uncultured Bacilli bacterium | reverse complement strand
TACTTATATAAATTTGGTCAAATTATTTTGACAAAAAAATAAAAAATTAGGACACTTTAATTTCCTAATTTATAGAATAACTATAGTCAATTATGAAATATTAAAAATTTACATTAATTGACAAAATTATAGTTAATATTATTCTTTTTACAATACTCTTCTATTTCTTCTTTTAAATTATTAAAATAACTATTATCATTAAGTAAATATATTTTAGCATAATTAATATATAAATCTTTATGTTTATCATTTATATACTTTAAGACTTTTCTTTTATAATCATCTCTTAGTTTTAAAAATTCAAATTGGTATTCCTGAACAAAATCTTTAGTTTTATTAATTATCTCTTTATAATTTGTTAAATAAGGAAGAAGTGGTGAAATATTTAAAACTGTATAAATATTATTTTTATTTAATTCTTTTAAAGTTTCTAGTCTATCTTTAATAGAACTATTTTTTTCTAAATCACGTCTTAATTTATCATCTAAAGTATTTAAAGATATAATTACTTTTAAATTCTTTATTTGTTTTAATAAATCTAAATCTCTTAAAATTAAAGAGTTTTTAGTTTCAATTATTAAATTAAAATCAAAGTTAATTAATTGTTTTAAAATATTTCTCGTTAATTCATATTGCTTTTCATATTCATTATAACAATCCGTAGTTCCTGACATTAAATAAGTTTTGTTTTTAATACTAATACTTTTTAATTTATAATTAGATAATTTAACATCAAGAAACTCTCCCCACTCTTCATTATGTTTTGATAAATTTTTCATAAATGAAGCATAACAATACATACAACCATTAGGACATCCAACATAAGAATTAATTACAAAATCAATACCCGGTATATCTGATTTAGCAATAAAACGATTAACATTTATTTCTTTTATTTCCATAACATCACATTTTAATTATAACATCATTTTGATTTAAGATAACAAAAAAAGTGCTCCTGGCACTTATTTTTTAAGAATTATAGTATTAGTATTAGAATTATAATTTAAAGTATAAAGATATCTTTTATATAATAACATAATTAAATTATAATATTCCATGAAAGCTTCATTCATCATTCCTTTATCAGTTAAATAAGATACTTTGTTTAAAACTGGTACTAAAGATTCAATAAAGTTTTTATCTAAATCAAATCTTAAACATTCTGAAATCCATGGACCATATATATTATATAATCTTACATAGTCTTGTAAGTTTTCTTGAGATTTAGCATACTCAATTACAGTTTTAATACTTGTAAATGGTTTATCCGTAATATCTTTATTTAAAAGAACTCCTATCATACTAGAAACCCACCATTTTAAAAACTTCTCAATATCTCTTTCATCTCTTCTTACATATTGTTGTTTTCGACATTTATCATTGATTGGATAATAACAACGATGTTCTGTACAATAACCTTTAATTCCTTTTGAATCATTCATTCTAAAATGTGAACAATAACCACAGTCATTATCTGATGGCATATATTCATAATGTACTTTTGACATAATATTCCCCCTAAACGAGACATATTATACCATATTTTATACTAAATTGCAAACTTTTTATTTATCCATTCAATTCCCATAATATTAACATGGTTTCTAATTAATAAATAAATCTCATATAATAAATATTCATAATCTTCTTGATAAGAAGTAACTTTTAAAATACTCTTCTCGTCTTTTACTCCTGATATAATTAAATCATAAAGGTCAAAGTAATAACTTGGAAATAACATTCTTATATAAAAATAAATATAATCAATATTAGACATTGGAATCTTCTTTAAATAATTAATAATTTCTGAAACATCTAATTTTCTATCAAAAAAACATGATTTAATATATTCAGCTAAATCTCTTACTTTAAAATCGATTACTAAATTTAAAGGATTATAAAATTCTTCTAGAGTCATATTACTTTTTACTCTCCTGTGGCTAATACTAATATTGTGATTATAAATATTAATTAATCTTAAATAAGTAATAGCATTCTCGGTTAACCCTATATAATAATAAATCGAATTATAAACTAATTTATATTTATGTTTTAAATGTTTAATCGAATATTCTATATTATCTACTTTATTACTCCATAGTTCTAACCAATTAGTTCTAGTTAAAACTCCAAAATTAACATTTAAGTTTCTTTGAAAATTTAAAATATTTGAAAAATTAATTAAGTTTTTACTATTATAATTTAAAAGTATTAATATATAATAATGATTACCATATTTAGTTATTATATCGGAATTTTTATTTAAAATAATCTTATTTATTTTATAGTTATTGTATAACATATAAGTATTTAGTTTAAAAATATCATTTAAGTTATTTAAATTATAATCATATCTATATAAACAAAAAGAATGATTTAAGTATTCAAAATAATAGTTATGATTATGCATATTAATTCGATCTGTTATTATATAATAATAGTAATTAAGTAAGTCTTTCACTTTATCACCTATTTAATTTTATTTATTTATTTTAAAAAGTATGTTATAATACCATGAAAGGAGAGATTATGAAAGAGAAAGTTGAAGTTGTTTTAGAAAAATTAAGACCATATATTATGGATGATGGCGGTGATATTGAATTTGTTAAATATGAAGATGGAGTTTGTTATTTAAAATTTTTAGGTCACTGTGCTACTTGTCCTATGAAAATGATGACTTTAAATGAATTATTTAAAGAAAGTTTAGTTAATGAAATTGATGAAATTACGGAAGTTAGATTAGAAAGTGAAGAAAATTAGATTATTTTTAATCTATTTTTTATTTTTTATGTTAAAATGTTATATAGGTGATGATATGATAATTGATAGACTTAAAAAAGTAGGAATTTTTGTTCTTTTATTTGTTTTATTTTTATATAGTGATTTATTTTATATAATTCCTTTATATCTTTTAAAAGTTGATTTAAGTAAATTAAGTTATACTGCTAAATTATTAGGTTCTAATATTTCATCTTTAATATTAATAGGAATTATTGTTTTGATATACCATAAGTATTTAAAAGAAAAGTTTAAAGATTATAAAAAACATTTTAATGAATATTTTGATTTTGGAATGAAATGGTGGTTTGTTGGAGTAATTGGTATGGTCGTTTTAAATTTATTAATTACGAATTTTACTCCATTAAAGGAAGCAACAAATGAAGCATTAGTTGACGATATGATAGTAAAAGCCCCTCTTTTAAGTTTCATAAGTGCTGGTTTAATTGCTCCTTTTGTTGAAGAAATGATTTTTAGAAAGTCTTTTTCTGATATGTTTAAAAATAAATGGATTATGATAATTGCAAGTGGTATAACTTTTGGACTTTTGCATGTTGTATTTAGTTATAATACTCTTCTTGACTTTTTATATGTCTTACCTTATGGCTTTTTAGGAGGTACATTTGCTTATATCTTATCTCAAAAGGATAATGTTTTAATACCAATTACTTTCCATTTAATTCATAATAGTGTTTTAACATTAGTAACAATTATATCGATGGGGTTATAAATGGAAACAAGAGAAGAAAAGAATAAAAAAATTAGAAAGAAAATAATTCGGGAAGAGAGAGAAAAAAAGACTAAAGTTATTGTAAAGATTGTAACGATTATCTTAACGATTGTTTTAGTAATTCTTTGCTATGGTATGTTTATTGGAGCTAAATTTACAAGTGTTTTGGAACATAAAATTACAAGTTCTCTGATTCCATCGAGTTTTCATGGGGTAAAATTAGTTCAAATAAGTGATATTTTATATGATAGTTTAAATAAGCAAGATTTAGATAAGCTAGCCAAACAAATTAATAAGTTAAAACCCGATATTTTAGTTTTTACAGGGGATTTAAAAAGACAAGAATATTCTTTATCAAAAGAAGATATTGATACTTTAGAAAACTTCTTTCAAAGTTTAGAATCAAAAATTGGAAGATTTGCTGTAATTGGAGATATGGATGATGATAGTTTTCATGTTATTATGGAAAATTCTAACTTTGAAATTCTTAATAATAAGGAAAAGATTTTATATTATAAAGATAATGAACCTATTAAATTAATCGGCTTTGATACTAAAGATTTAAAAGAAGTTAAAAATGAAGATAGTTATTATACAATTTGCTTGCTTCATAATCCAGATAAAATAGATGATATTGCCTCATCTTGTAATCTAGCTCTTGCAGGAGATACATTAGGAGGCGAAATTAGAATTCCTTTTACAACAATTGGTTTATTTGATAATCATAAGTATTATAGTGATTATTATAAACTTGATAATACTGAACTTTATATTTCAAATGGTCTTGGTAATAATCTAAATTTAAGATTATTTGATAGACCTAGTATTAATTTATTTAGATTAACGAAATATTAAAATAGTATTATTTTCCCTATTTATATTATATTGATAATACTTAAACGCAACTTTAAGTATAAATATTAAAAATTAATCTTGAAAAAAATTTTTTTAGGTATTTTAGGGTGAAAAGTGGTCTCAATTTTCAAAATTGGGTCTTTTTTTGACCCTCAATTTCACGAATTGAGATATTTTTTCTAGCAATTTAATGATTTGAACGAATTTTGTCTATAATTTGTAAATTTACAATATTTGACATATTTTGTAACCTATGTTATAGTGATTTCATTAGCCGGTTAATAAAATTTGGAAAGGAGAAAATGATGGAAAAACCCGAGATAATTCCTATTAAAAATGATATTATCTTTCATGATGTTATAAATGCTGATGATATGGATACTATAGAATGGATAGTTATGCAAATATTAGGTTGTAATTATGAAGAAATACATGGAAAAGTTACGGTTCAAAATATTAGACTTACGAGAAATCGAAAAAAGGAAAGAAGTAAGTATGTTGATTTAAAACTTGAATATAACTCTGAAATTATTATTATTGAACTTAATTGTAATTATAATAGTAATCCTATTAGAAATATTGAGTATATACTTTCAGCTTTAGGTAAAAGTTATGATTTTCCAAATGAGAAACAAACATCTAAAAAACCATATTCTAAACCAGTTCGAGGTATTTTAGTCAATCTTAATTGGTATAGAGAAAGTGCAAATGATAAAAAAACTAAAATACCAGGTAAAGATATTACTTTATGGAACTATCCTAAATATTCTAAATATGATGGATATTATCTAAAAATAATCGACATCAATCTTGATTTCTATTCTACTTTGAAGTATAATAGTATCAAGAAAGAGGATAAATTCTTTAAATTATTAACTATTGATAATAAAGAAGAACTTAATAATCTTGTTAAAGATGAAAAGTTACTCTCTCATTATCAAAAAAGATTAATTGATTTATCTCTTGATAAAGATTATTGGGAGGATATAATGAGTGAAGAAAGAGAAGAATTTTTTAGGAAACAGAATTTATACATAGATGGTTATGATGCTGGTGCTGATGAGAAAGCACGCGAAATGATTTTAGAGATGTATAATAAACATATTGATATCAAAGATATTGCTGATATTTCTAAATTAACTATTGAAACAGTTCAAAATATCATTGAAGAATATCAAAGTGAAAAAGAAAATAGTTAGAATCGTTTAAGGTTCTAACTATTTATTTTAGAATTTACATAATTTACTATTTCATCTATTTTAATTGTTTCTTGTTTCATTGTATCACGATCTCGAATAGTAACTGTTCCATTATTTAAAGTCTCATCATCGATTGTAATACAAAATGGGGTTCCAATAGCATCAGCTCTACGATAACGTTTACCAATATTACCAGTTTCATCATAAGTTGTTGGAAAGTTGCCTGCTAATTTTTCATAGATTTCATTAGCTTTTTCAGCATGTTGTTTCTTAATAAGTGGTAAAACTGTTACTTTATATGGAGCTAATTTATAATTAATTTTTAATAATTCTCTTGTAACTCCATTTTCTTCATAATTTGGTTTATAGGCATCACACAAAAGGGCTAAAACTAATCTATCTACTCCAACACTTGGTTCCACAACATAAGGAACATATCTTTCATTAGTATCTTGGTCAAAGTAAGTTAAATCTTCTTTAGAATGTTTCATATGACAATTAAGATCATAATCAGTTCGATCTGCAATACCCCAAAGTTCTCCCCAACCCATTGGGAATAAATACTCAATGTCGGTAGTTGCTTTAGAATAGAAACTTAATTCTTCTTTACTATGATCACGAAAACGAAGATTATCTTTATTAAGTCCAAGTTTAATTAAAAAATCCATACAAAATTGTTTCCAATATTTAAACCATTCTAAATCCGTATCTGGTTTACAGAAAAATTCATATTCCATTTGTTCAAACTCTCTTACTCTAAAAATAAAGTTACTTGGAGTTATTTCATTTCTGAAGGCCTTACCTATTTGACCAATTCCAAATGGTAATTTAGCCCGCATAGAACGTTCAATGTTTTTAAAGTTAACAAATATACCTTGAGCTGTTTCACCTCTTAAATAAACCTTACTCTTAGAATCTTCTGTTACTCCCATATAAGTTTCAAATAATAAATTAAACTTTCTAATAGGTGTAAAATCATGAGCTCCACAAGTTGGACAAGGAATATTATTTTTTTCTATATATTCTTCTATTTCTTTATTTTCCCAACCATCGGCTGTTACTTTACCACTTGTTGCATCTTCAATTAATTTATCGGCTCTATGCCTTGCCTTACATTTTTTACAATCAATAAGTGGGTCAGAGAAGGATGCTACATGACCACTTGCAACCCAAACATTAGGATTCATGATAATCGCTGAATCAAGTCCATAACTATTCTTTTTAGATAGCACAAACTCTTGCCACCACATTTTCTTTAAATTCTCTTTCAACTCTCTTCCTAAAGGACCAAAGTCCCAAGAATTAGCAAGCCCCCCATAAATTTCACTTCCTTGAAATATGTAACCATATTGTTTACAATAATTCACTAAATCTTCCATTTTCATAAATATCTCCTCCTTTAAAATAAAAAGACCCTTAATTTTGTAAAGACGATTTTACCCGCGGTTCCACTTTACTTATTCTTAAGAATCTCTCTTTCTATATAACTGATAGGTTTCCAAGCCCGTCTTCGTTTTTCTTTATAATTATATAAAACTTTTTTATAATATTCAAGTATTATTCTACAATTTCTTGATTTTTATTCCGAAAAAGTCGAGGGTATCACTCCGAAAAAGTCGAAGGTATGACTCCGAAAAAGTCGTGTGTAGCATTACGAAAAAGTCAACTTATATATCTTTGATTTCTTTAATTTTATCTTCAATTCTTTTAGCATATTCAAGTGATTCATCATATTCAAATATAAGTTCAGGTGTATGACGAATCTCAACTCTTTTGGATACTTCGCCTCGAATGAAACCAGCACTTTCTTTTAATTCTTTTAAAACTTCTTTTCTATCTTCATCAAAGCAAGTAAAATAAACTTTCGCATAACTTAAATCATTAGTAATACTAACTCCGGTTACAACCACTTTTTTTAGAATTGGATTTTTAATTTCCGTTCCAAAGATAATATTAAGTTGTTCCATAAAAGCATTATTAATACGTTCTAATTTAACTTTCTCCATTATTTTTTAACCTCAACATTCTCAAATGTTTCAATGATATCTCCAACTCGAATATCTTGGAAGTTTTCAATCGTAAGTCCACAATCATAGCCATTCGTAACTTCTTTAACACTATCTTTTTCTCTTTGAAGAGAAGCAATTTTACCGGTATAAACAACAACTGAATCTCTGATAACTCTTGCATCACTGCCATTTTTAATAACACCTTTTACAACATGGGAACCAGCTATATTTCCAATTTTAGAGAACTTGAAGATTTGTCTTACCTCAGCACTTCCTAAAATAACTTCTTCATAAACTGGATCAAGCATTCCTTTGATAGCATCTTCCATTTCTTCAACAACTTTATAAATAATATCATAAAGTCGAATTTCAACATTCTTTTCTTTGGCAAAATCTAAAATCTTACTATTAGGTCTGACATTAAAACCAATAATTATGGCATTTGAAGCTTGAGCAAGGAGAATATCACTTTCAGTTATGGCTCCTACTCCACTCCTGATTACATTAACCCAAACTCCTTCTACATTAATTTTAGAAAGAGATGATTTTACAGCCTCTTCACTACCTTTAACATCACATTTTAAAACAACATTAATTTCTTTTTCACCAGCTTCAACCATATTGAATAAGTCATCTAAACTCATTCCAGCTTTATTCGTATCAGCCTCCCTGCTTCTTGTTTGTCTTTCAAGGGAGATAGTTCTAGCTTCTTTCTCCGTTTCAAAAGCCATGAACTTATCACCGGCTAAAGGTAAATCATTAATACCGGTTATTTCAACTGGGGTTGAAGGAAGAGCCATCGTGATATTATTACCTCGATCATCTTTAAGAGTTCTAATTTTACCATAACTAGTTCCAATTACAACTGGGTCTCCTAATCTTAAAGTACCACTTTGAACAAGTAAAGTAACAATACTTCCAACTTTTTGGTCAGTTCGAGCCTCAAGTACTGTTCCGGTTGCATAACGATTAGGATTAGCTTTAAGTTCAGCCATTTCACTTACTAATAATAAAGTTTCTAAAAGTTCAGGTACCCCATCACCTTTTTTAGCTGAAATATTACAAGTAATTACGTCTCCTCCAAATTTTTCAGGGACAAGTCCATATTCTGTTAATTCAGTTAAAACTTTATCAATATTAGCATCTGGTAAATCAACTTTATTAACAGCAACGACTATTGGAACACCAGCCGCTTTAGCATGATCAATTGCTTCTTTGGTCTGTGGCATTACTCCATCATTAGCTGCAACAATCAAAACTACGATATCTGTAACACTTGCTCCTCTTGACCGCATCTTCGTGAATGCTTCATGACCAGGGGTATCTATGAATGTTACTTTTTTACCATTTACTTCAACTTGATAAGCTCCAATTGCTTGAGTAATTCCACCAGCTTCACCTTCAGCAACACTTGTTTTTCTAATCGTATCAAGTAAAGTAGTTTTTCCATGGTCAACATGTCCCATGATCGTTATAACTGGAGGACGAGGCCGTAAATCTTCTTCTTTATCAACAATTTCATATTGTTCAAAATTAGATTTATCAACACTCTCTTCATTTTTTAATTTCTTATTATAATCTAGTAATAATAACTCTACAGTTTCATAATTTAAAGTTTGATTTAAGCTAGCCATAACTCCAAGATTAAATAACTTTTGAACAATCTCTGTCCCACTTACATTAAGAAGTCCAGCAAGACTTGCTGGTGTCATTTTATCATGATAAACAATAACATCATCTTCTTCTTTGTTTTCCATTAATTTATCACGATGTTTATAAATCTCTTTTCTTCCTTTTTGAAATTTAATCTTCGCATCATTCTTTGATTCAACCTTACTCTTAACTTTTTCTTTTTTAGTACTCATCTCATCAAGGTCCATATCAATTTTACTAACTAGATTATCAACTTTACTTTCTAATTCCTCATCAATTTCATAATCAGGATTTTCATTTTCTTTTAAAGAATCAATTTCATTATCTAACATGATAATTTCTTCATCTGTTAAAATATCATCTTCAAGGGTCTTTTTAATATTTAAAGATTCACATAGACTAATAATTTCTGATACTTCTTTATTAACATCTAAGGCATACTCTAATATACTCATATTCCACCTCTTTCTAATTTTTTATTTGTTATTTATAATAACCTCTTTTATTTTATCATATACATCATCATTAATCGCGATTTCTAAATGTCTTTCTAATATTTTACTCTTTCGTGCTTTCTCAAGTGTTTCTAAATCACTTTTAATATATGCACCACGACCATTTTTTTTACCAGTTAAATCTGCTTCGACCATTCCCTCGGGAGTTCTTACAATTCGAAGTAACTCACGTTTTGGTAACTTTTCATGGGTTACAACACAAGTCCTAAGGGGTATCTTTTTTACTTTCATAGGATCACCTATTGAATTTTAATACCAAGTTCTTTAGCATCTTCAGCATTTTTAATATCAAGTTTATATTTGGTTAATCTACTTGCAAGTTTAGCATTGATACCTTTTTTACCAATTGCAAGTGAAAAATTTTCTTTATCAGCAACTACTAGTGCTTCATTCTTTTTAGGATCCATGATAAGTACGGTTAAGTTTTTAGCAGGTGATAAAGCATTTTCAATAAATATTTTAGGATCTTTATCATATTTAATTAAATCAACTTTTTCACCCTTTAGTTCTTTTAAGATACTACCAATTCTTGAACCTTTGTTACCAATACAAGCCCCAATTGGATCAAAGTTAGGGTTTTCTGAATAAACCGCTACTTTACTTCTAACTCCCGCTTCTCTTGCAACAGCATGCATTAAAACGGTTCCATCTTGAAACTCTGGTATTTCAAGTTCAAATAATCTTCTTACAAATCCATAATGAGTTCTACTTAACTTAATAACTAAATTTCTTCCCGAATTATCAATCTTGGTAACATAAACTTTAATTCTTGAACCCATCTCAATCTTTTCACCAGGAATTAACTCTCTTCTTGGTAAAATACCATTACTTCTTCCTAAATTAATATAGAAGTTATCTGTATCTTCAAGTTCAACAGTTCCAAGTAATAATTCGCCTTCTTTACCTTCAAATTCGGCTAATATACTACTTCTTTCTGCTTCTCTTATCTTTTGAATTACAACTTGTTTAGCCGTTGAAGTTGCAACTCTTGAGAAATCATCTTTTGGAGTTACTAAAGTATCAATTGTATCTCCAATTTCTAAATTCTTATTAATCTTTTTAGCATCACTTACTTTAATCTCTAACTCTGGATTAATTTCTTTAAGATGTTTATTTCCTTCTTCATCTTCTACTTCTTCTTGATCTGCAACAACCGTGATATAAGAGTAAACTTTAATTTCTCCAGTATCAGGATTAATTATAACTTTACTATTATTCTTTCCATAATTCTTTTTATAAGCTGTTGTTAAAGCTGTCTCCATTGCTTCAATTACAATATTTCTATCAATATTTTTTTCAGCAACAATATTATCTAGGGCTGTTAAAAATTCTTTAGCATTCATCACTTTCACTTCCTTTACTTTTTCCATATACTTCTAAGATGTACTTTTCATCAATTAAATCAGCACGATCCATAATTGGATTAATAATGTTAGTTGCTGCAACTACTTTATCGATATCAATTATATCTTTACTATCTAAACATATTCTTAAATATAACTGATTATTTTCTTTTTCTAAAGTAACACTATCAACAACTAAATTTAAATCATCAAGTTTTCCTTCTAGTAATTCTTTAACTTTACTTTCCATATTCCTCCTACTCAAATTAAAGAGTAGGATTTCTCCCACTCATATGTCTCTATTATATCATATATTACTTATAATTCAAGTAAATTTTGCATTTTTTTTGAATTTAGATTACATTTAAGAGTTTTAAAACTAAAATTCCAGCCCCAATCATTAGAATAACAATTAAAATAACGATTATTTTTAGGTACTTATGTGATTTTTCTTCTGCAAAACTATCATCACTTTCCATATCGTCATCTTTGATTTCTGCTAGCATATCTAAACTTACTTTGGTTGTTGTATCATCCGGTAACTCTAAAATTGAAGTATCAGTAATTGGTGCACTTAAGTGTCCTATAACATCCGTTGTATCAGGAAGGGGTTCTAAAGCAGGTAAGATATCTGTATTTTCACTAGTTGGCATTAAATCAGACATTAACTCATCATCTTCATGGGATTTTTCTTCTTCTAAGGCTTTTTCATTTATACTTTCAATGACATTTTTTATCTCTTCTTCTTTAGATTCAAAATCATAATTTTGATTTGGAACTTCATCTTTATTTTTAATAGCCTCTTCAACTAATTTAACAATATCATATTCTTTTTCTTCATAGGTACTATATTCACTTAAATTAACTTCTTTTTGTTTCTTAATCTCTAATTTATTATCTGAATCATCATTCATAACATCATTTAATTTATCAATATCAACATAAACATTGTTTAAATAAACATCTGCATATAAATCTTGATTTTTATTTAATCTTGTTGTTTTCTCATCTGTTTTTTTATTTTCATCTTCATATCTATCCATTCGCATATTATCACCTACTTTATAAATTTAAATATGATATATAACCATCATTCTGTAAAATTAAAACATTACCACTTATTTCTATATAATCTAAATAATCCCTAACATCCGCTGAAATACTAGTATCAGTTTTTAAAGTATCTTTATAACTTGCTTTTAAAAATATTACTTCATCAGTAGTTGGATCTATTCCTAAAAAATCAAATAAATTATAACAAGCTTCTTGATTTAAAATCGTATCATTATTACAAGCAAGTACTTTAAAATCATTATTTATAATATTTGGATAATTAGTATCATTAACAATTAACTTTTTTAAATGAAATAAATCATAAGTAGTATCTACATCATTATAATAAGATAATTCTGTATATTTACCTAAAAGAGGAACAATAGTATTATATAAAATTGTAAAAGTAAATAAGGTAAATATTGTTACTACTAAAGTTTCCATTAAAACAAAACCTTTTTTATTCATAAATGCTCCTATCTTTATTAATATTATACTATAAATTGCCATAAAAAAAAATACTCTTTGAATATTTTTTTATTCTTTTACATTAATCCCATTTAATTGATTTCTAATTTCATCTGTAAAATTAGTATTATTGATATTACGATTAGAAACATAAGCTATTATCATATAAAATACAGCAATTGCAACAAAGACAACTCCATAAAGCATCGTTGATATAGCAAATCCCTTTTTATTTAATTTCATATACTATCCTTTCTATAAATATAAACTTTTTTATCTCCGTATTTTTTATCTTTAATTAAATTTAAATTATTATAATTATCTAATTCTTCGTCTTGAAACTCAACAATAACTAAACCATTAATATTTAATAAATCATTATCATTTATAAACTTTAAAATATTATTTAAGATATGTAATTTATAAGGTGGATCTAAAAAAATTAAATCAAATTTTAAATTATCTTTCTTTAATCTTTCTAAACATTTTAAATAATCAAGATTTAAAATTAATCCTTTATCTTCAATTTTAAATTCTTGTAAATTATTTTTAATTACCGAGCATGCCTCTTTATTAATATCGTTGAAGTAAACAAATTTAGCATAGTTACTAATAGCCTCAATTCCATAATTACCGCTTCCAGCAAATAAATCTAAAACAAGACTATCTTTAATATGATTTTGGATAGTTGCAAAAATACTTTCTTTAACTCGATCCATCGTAGGACGAGTTCCTTTAATTGTAAAACCTTTAATTGTTCTTCCTTTTAAGGTACCACTAATGACTTTCATGACAACCTCTATTTACTAAATTAAATTTACTTTTAATGTCTATCGATAATAATCGAATATTATTTTCTGATTCTAGATATTTAACATAATCTTCATTTTGAAATAACTTTTTCTTTAGATCAACACTCTTTTGTTCATGATATAAAGCTAAATTATCTTGAAAAGTTTTATCTTTCATTAATTTCTTTTTTAAAGATTTAATGTTTTTGATATCTATATTTTCATCTAATAAATCCAAAAGTTCATTAAGTAAATCATTGTATTCCATAACTATCACAAATCTATTTTATCAAATTTAGTTTAAAATATCAATAAAAGTATTCAACATATCTAATTTATTTTTAAAATTATTAAGTTTATCAGGTAAAGTTAGTTTATATTTTTCTTTCATTATTTTTTCAAGTTCAAAGATAAATTCAGGATTGCGATTCAAATATTTGTAATAACGAGGATTTTCATGCAAAAATCTTTTTAAATTGGGATTTTTATTTAAATGAAACTGACATTCTAAACTCATATTAATCCTCAAAGTATTTATAAGTTGGTCTTGGTTCATATTCATTAACTACTTTACTTGCTTCATTTGGAGTTATTCCTTTAAAGGCTTCAATGGCTTTATCTAAACTATTTAATCCTTTTTGAACAGCTGTTAAATCAACCCCTTTTACAAAATTTAATAAGTCTTTAAAACCCCCTGTTTCTTTTGTATCCGTAGTTTTTTTATTACTTGAAACTTGATATTTTTCCCAAACTTCTTCTTTCTCTCCATATAAATCATAAAGTTCGTATAACTTTTGCCAATTTGTTTCACCTTTTTCAACAAAATTAATTAAATTAGGATTTTTCTTTACAAATTCTTTAAATTCTACTTTTGACATAAAATCACCTAATTAATTATATGTAAAAAAGTTTGATAAGTAACCATCAAACTTTATTATTTAAGGCTTTTTTAATCATCTCGACCCCAAGCCCATATATTTTAATTTTATCTAAATTAGTAATTGGAACAAGTTCAATTTCATAGAAGTTATCCGGGTTATTTTGAGCTTTCTCTTCTCCTCCTAATTCGATTTCTCCAGTTTTATATTCTGTTACATAGTAATAACATACTCCCGTATCATAAGCTTCCATTCCTAAATAAGCATTTATCTTAACATCAATGCTCGTCTCTTCTTTAAGTTCCCGAACTACCGCTTCTTCCCTAGTCTCATTTTCTTCTACTCCTCCACCAGGAATAGCATAGTATTCTAGAATTTCATTACCTTCTCTTCTCTTTCTATGTAAAAGTAAAACTTTATCATCAAAGAAAGTAATTCCTCTTGCTACTTTTCTTTTTTCTAAAAACTCTTTAAGCATCAAATAAGTTTTATTTTCATAAATGGTATCTCCTAAATTATCATAGTAAATAACTGGAAATTCATCTCCATCTCGAATAAAGATTTTATCATATGGTTCTCCAACACCTGGATAAGAAGTTTCACTGATTAAACCTTTTGTTTCATCTTCAAAGACTTGATAACCATATTTATCTATATAAACTAAAGTATCTAAATAACTAGCTCTTCGATCTGTTTCACCTTCCATTAGTTTTAAAATACCTGTATCTTTTAAAGTATGTTCAACATAATTAGCATAAGCATCCGGAAAATCATCTAATGCTTTTATTTGAAAAGCTGAATCGACAATTATTAAAGGACTTTGAAGTTTTTGATAGGCATCTTTTGATTTTCTAATTGCAACTTCCCTGCTTGTTGCTTGAATTTCAGGTAAATCAAAACTAATACTTTGAATATCTACAATTCCATCTAAAACTTTCTTACAAGCTTTTATTTTATGAGGATTACTCGTTACAAAATATAGTTTCATTAATATTGAATCCCCCAGACAACTACATCTTTAGCAGGTTTTCCACAAACAACACATTTAGAAGTAATTAACTTTTCATCTTTTAAAATACAACGTGACTTTAATCCTTTAATCTCTTTCATTTTTTCTTCACATTTTATATCACCACACCAATCAGCTTTAATAAATCCAGGCGCAGTATCCATGATTTTTTTAACTTCCTCTAAATTTTTAGCTGTATAAGTCATACTATCACGTCTTGCAGTTGCTTTTTCTAATAAATTCGTTTGAATTTTATCCATTAAATCTTTTACTTCTTTAGAAATATCACTTTCTTTATTAATCATGATTTTTTCTTTGGTATCACGTCTTACAAGGGTTACTTGATTATTTTCTAAATCCCTACTTCCAATTTCAATTCGAACAGGAATCCCTTTAACTTCAGCTTCCGCAAACTTGAATCCTGGGCTTCTATCTGAATCATCTATCATAACGGTTATACTATTCTTTTCTAATTCTTCTTTATAAATATTCGCTAGTTCCATAACTTCTTCCTTATTATCTCCAATTGGAATAATTGCAACTTGCAAAGGAGCAATTTTAGGTGGTAAAACTAAACCATCATCATCACTATGAACCATGATAAGAGCACCAATCATTCTTGATGAAACACCCCAAGAAGTTTGATAAGCATATTCCCATTTATTTTCACGATTTAAGAATTTAATATCATAGGCTTTGGAAAATCTTTGTCCAAAATAATGAGAAGTTCCTGATTGCAGAGACACTCCATTATACATCAAAGCTTCAATTGTTAAAGTATAATCAGCACCAGCAAACTTTTCTTTTTCCGTTTTATATCCGGTTATAGCCGGAATTGCAAAGTAATCATAAAATAATTTCTTGTAAACTTCATCCATAATAAACTTGGTTTCAGCTTCTGCTTCTTCTTTTGTTTCATGAATCGTATGTCCTTCTTGCCACCAAAATTCTCTACTTCTTAAAAAAGGTCTTGTTTCTTTTTCCCATCTAACAACTGTACACCATTGATTATACTTAACTGGCAAATCACGATAAGATTTAACTAAAGTTGCATAATAATCACTGAATAAAGTTTCACTCGTTGGTCTTATACATAATCTTTCATCTAACTTTTCACTTCCACCTTCGGTGACCCAAGCAACTTCTGGAGCAAACCCATTAATTAACTCTCCTTCTTTTTTCATTAAATTTTCTGGTATTAACATAGGCATAGCCACATTTTTATGCCCACTTTTCTTTAGCATATCATTCATAATATTTTGAATTTTTTCCCATATTTCATATCCATAAGGTTCTAGAATAATACATCCTTTTACATTAGAATAACTTGCTAATCTACTTGCTGATACAACATCTGTGTACCATTTAGCAAAATCAACATCACGACTGGTTATTTTTTTATTAGCCATAACTCTCCTCCTTACTAATAAAAAAAGGACTGGTAGGAAGTCTTAAAGACGGTACCATTCCTTATTTAACTCTTGCTTTTAACGACAATCGCCGGAATATATTTCTATATTCTCTTTAGGGGTAGGAATTAAAAGTTGTTAACACTTGTTCACACTCTACCAAGCTCACTTTGAAAACATTTCTTATAATATTCCCCATCAATAGATTTACACCTATATATTATCAAACTTTTTCTCTAATTTCAAGAAAAATTTTTCATATAAAAATAACTAATTATATAAAATCAAAAAATTATATTGCAATTTAAAAAATTTTTATGTATATTACTAAAAAAATAGCATAATATATTATTGTATATGATTATTAGCTGAAATGCAAAAGTAAATTCCAGTTTGAAGAAGTAAAATCCACTTTTTAAGAAAATTTTGTAATTTTTTCAT
>CANQJD010000032.1 GCA_947624175.1 uncultured Bacilli bacterium | reverse complement strand
TAAAAAATATTCTATCATAAATTAACAAATATTTCATAAATATTTCATTCATTAATTTACATCTTAAAGTATACATGATATAATATTTTTAAGCAATTTAGGAGGGTTATATATGCAAGTTATATTCTTAAAGGATTTAAAAGGACAAGGTAAAAAGGGAGAAATAAAAGAAGTAAGTGATGGATATGCAATTAATTTCTTAATTAAGAAGGGATATGCTTTAAAAAAGACCGAAGGAAGTTTAAATAAATTAAAAGAACAAAAAGAAAATGATAAAATATTAGACGAAAAGAATCGGGAAGAGGCTTTAAAACTAAAAGATAAGTTAGAAAAAGTAACGATTAATTTTAAAGTTAAATCGAAAGATGAAAAGATGTTTGGAAGTATTAGTACTAAACAGATTAAAGAAGAATTAAGTAAACTTGGATATGATATAGATAAAAAACAAATTGAAAGTATTACTATTAATACTTTAGGTATGCATATAGTTAAAATAACTTTATATAAAGATATTAAAGGAGATTTAAAAGTTCATACCGAGTAACAACTAGAAAGGAGAGTTTATGTTAAGAAATGTACCTAATAATAAAGATGCCGAGCAAGCCGTTTTAAGTGCGATGTTTTTATCGAAGACAGCTCTTGAAAAATCTTTTGAAACAATAGATGAAAATGCTTTTTATTATGATAATAACAGGAAAATATTTATTGCTTTAAAGAATTTATATGATAATAATATTCCTATCGATATGATGATGTTAACTAATGAGTTAAAAAATAAAGGAGTATTAGAAGAAATTGGGGGAGTTATCTATTTAACGGAAGTATTAAATACGGAATCAACGGCTGCTAATATTGATTATTATTTAAAGATAGTAAGTGATGATAGTTTAAGAAGAAGATTAATTGAGGTGTCTAATGATGTTAATCAACTTGGGTATAACACCGAAAAAGATGTGGCTGAAACACTAGATGAAGCTGAAAGAAAAATACTTGGAGTTGTTAAAGATAAGAGGTCAACGGAATTTAAAAATATAAAAAATGTTGTTTATAATGTGCAAAAGAATTTAGAAGAACTAGCAAATAGTAAGGGAGAGATTACTGGACTTGCAACTGGTTTTATTGATTTTGACAAATTAACATCAGGTCTTCATGAATCTCAACTTGTAATAATTGCAGCTCGTCCTTCAATGGGTAAAACGGCTTTTGCTCTTAATATAGCAACCCATGCAGCGGTTAGTTTAAAGAAATCAGTTGCAATTTTTAACCTAGAAATGACGGCTGAACAACTTGCGAATAGAATGCTTTCATCACTTGGTCAAATAGATGGTTATAAGTTTTTAAATGGAAAACTTGATAATAATGATTATGTTAAATTCAATGAAGCTTTAAGTCAATTAGAAGATACGAAGATTTTCATGGATGATACACCTGGTATTACGATTGAAGAAATAAGGTCCAAATGCCGGAGGTTAAAAGCAAGTGAAGCAGGGTTGGATTTAATCATCATTGACCATTTACAACTTGTATATAGTAATAAGAACTATGGTGGTAATAGACAACTTGAAGTATCTGAAATATCTAGGTCTTTAAAGATGTTAGCCCTTGAACTTAAGATACCAATTATTGTTTTATCACAGTTATCAAGACTTGTTGAAGGAAGAGAAGATAAACGACCTATCATGAGTGATTTAAGAGATTCTGGTTCTATTGAACAGGATGCTGATATTGTTGCCTTTTTATATCGTGATGATTATTATCATAAAGAATCTAGAACCAGTGATAATACAAGTTTAAGTGAATTATTAGTTAAAAAGAATAGGAGTGGTAATACCAAGGATATTAACTTAGTATTTAAAAGAAATACTAGTACATTTTTGGATTTTACCGGTGAGGGAAGTGATATAAAAGATGGAGAGTAGAGAACCTGAATTAAAAGTTAATAAAAGTAATAAATTTCCTATTTTAGGAGTTACGATTGCTTTTATCTTGGCTTTAGTTATAACATATTTTAAAACAGATATTAAAGAGATTAAAACGCCAGTTGAAGCATATAGAGTATATTTAAAAGGAGAATCAATTGGACTAATTAATTCTGAAACTGAATTATATGCTTATATCAATGAGAAACAACAATCTTTAAAAGAAAAATATAATGTTCAAAATGTTTATATTCCAAATGATATTAATGTTGTAAAAGATATTACTTATGAAGAAAATATTGAAACGATAAGTGATATATATGAAGAGATGAATGATAAGTCTCCTTTTACCATTAAAGGATATGTTGTAACAATTGATAAGACTAATGCTGAAGAATATGTTAATGATGAAAATGGTGAAAAAACTGAAAATGAAGATGAAGATGAAAAAACTAAAAAAATAGTTAAAATAAATGTTTTAGATAAAGATATTTATTATGAAGCAGCTAAAAAAGTATTATTATCGTTTGTAACAGAAGATGAATATAACAATTATGAAAATGAAACTCAAAAACCAATTGTTGATACAGGAGAGATAATTGAAAATTTATATATTGATGCTTATACTACTTTTACAGAAGGGTATTTGCCTGTTAATGAAAAAATTTACACAACCGAAGAAGAATTAACCGAATATCTATTATTTGGTGATAATGGAGAGATGTCAACCTATACAGTTCAAGATGGAGATACTTTAGAAAATGTTGCTTCTAAAAATAAAATGAATATCAATGAACTTTTGATTGCTAATCCATCGCTTGGTTCAGCGAATGCTTTACTTTATACTGGTCAAAAGTTAACAGTTGGTGTTTTAGATCCGGTATTTTCAACCATTGAAGAAAAGCATAAGGTTGAAGATCAAACAATTAATTATAAAACTGAATATATCTATGATAATAGTAAAATGATTGGTTATCAGTCTGTGCAAACCCAAGGAGTAAATGGGATAACAAGAGTTACTCAAAAGATTAAATCAATTAATGGTGAAATTTCAACGGCTTTAATTTCAAATACCGAAGTAATAAAACCAGTTATCAATGAAGTAATTGTTAAAGGTGGAAAACAGGCTCCAATTGTTTCAGCTGGTAACTGGGGTTGGCCAACAAATATCCCATACATTATTTCTAGTAGCTGGGGTTGGCGTTGGGGTCGAATGCATTATGGTGTTGATATTTCAGGAACTGGTTATGGTTCACCTATCTATGCTGCGAAAGATGGTATTGTCACGGAAGTTAAATATCATTATAGTTTTGGTAATTATGTAGAAATTAATCATCAAAATGGTTATTATACAAGATACTTACATATGGCTAGTCTATCAAGATATGTTAAAGTTGGAGATTATGTTAAAATGGGACAAACAATAGGAGATATGGGAAACTCAGGTTCTTCACAAGGAACCCATTTACACTTTGAAATATGGCCTGGAAAACCTTATTCAAATGGTATCATGAGTATGAACCCATTGTTGTTCTACTAATGCAAGTAATTATTTTAGGAAGTGGTTCAAAAGGAAATTCAACTCTTTTAATAACCGATTCAAAGAAAATTTTAATTGATGTTGGATTTTCTTTTTCTAAAACCAAGATGATACTAGAAAAATATAATATTGCTATAGAAGATATTGATTTTATCCTTTTAACCCATAATCACAGAGACCATATTGCAGGACTTGCATCTTTAACTAAAAAAACCAAAAAATTTGTTTATGTTCCTCTGAAAATGGTTAAGGCTGTGAATAAAATTGTTGATAGGGATTATATCATGCCAGTTACATCTGATGACTTGGATATTGATGATTTACATATTAAATTTATTCATACCTCTCATGATGCACCCTCTCCGGTAGGTTTTATCTTTGAGGATTCAAATTCACTTGTTTATATAACCGATACTGGTTATTTAAGCAAGAAAAATTTAAGTTATATGCATAATAAAAATCTTTATATTATGGAAAGTAATCATGACCCTGAAATGCTTATGAATGGAACTTATCCTTATCTAACTAAAATTAGAATAGTAGGAGACCAAGGACATTTATCTAATGAAATGGCTGGTAATTATTTGAAAGAATTAATAGGACCTGAAACGAAAGAAATCATTTTAATCCATTTAAGTGAAAATAATAATTTAGAGGAACTTGCACTTGAAACGGTAAGAGGATTAATTGATGATAAAGTTCCAGTTTTAGCAGCTAGACAAGATGAGGATATGAGTATTTTAATATGATAAAAATTATTTGTATAGGAAAAATAAAAGAAGAATATTTAAAAGAAGCTATTTTAGAATATACTAAAAGATTATCAAAATATACTAAATTAGAAATCATTGAACTTCCAGATAAAGATTATGATATCAAGAAAACTTTAGAAGTTGAAAGAGATAGTATTTTAAATAAATTAAATAAGAGTGATTATAATATTTTGCTTGATATAGAAGGGAATGCTTATAATAGTATAGAATTTTCTAAAGAACTTGATAAGATTAGAAATCAAAATAGTAATATAACTTTTATAATAGGTGGTTCTAATGGAGTTCATGAGGATATTAAAAAAATAGTCAATGAAAGAATTTCTTTTTCCAAACTAACCTTTCCTCATCAACTATTTAGAGTTATGTTATTAGAACAAATTTATCGAAGTTTTAAAATCTTAAATAATGAAGAATATCATAAATAGGGTAATACCTATTTTCTTTCGTTTGAAAAAAATACAATTGTATATGAATATTCCTTTGTAAAAATATCAACTATGTATAGATATTCCTTTGAAAAAATTGAAAAATGATTGATTTTAAAAAAAAATAGTGTATAATATTAATAGGTGAAGAGTATGTTAGAAAGAAAAATAATGCAAGATTTAATTAATTGGAAGAATAATCCTGATAAAATGTGCCTGGTTGTAAAAGGGGCTAGACAAGTTGGTAAAACTTTTATTATTGATAAATTTGCTAAAGAAAATTATAAGTATTATACTTACATTAATTTTGATAAAAATGAAAATTATAAAACCATATTCGAAGGAGATTTAGATGTTGATAATTTAATTAAACAAATTTCTTTGCGAGTTAAAGATGCCGAGTTGGTTCCAGGAGAGACTCTTATCTTTTTAGATGAAATTCAAAATTGTCCAAATGCTAGAACAGCTTTAAAATTTTTTTCACTTGATAAAAGATTTGATGTTATTGCATCAGGGTCATTACTTGGAATAAATTATAAAGAAGTTGTATCTTATCCAGTTGGCTATGTTGAACACTTAGAATTGTCTTCCCTTGATTTTGAAGAGTTTTGTTGGGCAAATGGAGTAAGTAAAGAATCTATTAATGATATCAAAGAATATTTTATAAATAGAAAACCAGTGCCAACGGCTATGCATGAAAAAATGCTAGAATTATTTAAAGAATATATAGTTGTTGGTGGAATGCCTAGAGTTGTTTATGATTTTGTTAATAATCATAATTTTCAAAATGTTTTAAAAATTCAAAGAGGTATTATTGAAGATTATAAAGATGATATTGCTAAATATGCTAAAGGAAATGATAAGGCTAAAGCCAGAGCTTGTTTTTTATCAATTCCTAAACAATTAGCAAAAAAATATAAAAAATTTCAATATAGTGTTGTTAAAAGTGGTGGAACAGCCTCAAAATATGAAGGTAGTTTAATGTGGTTATATGATGCTGGTATAATTAATTTTTGCTATAATTTAACTCATCCAGAATTTCCTTTTGAAGGTAATGCTAAAGATGATACTTTTAAAGTTTATATGCGAGATACAGGGTTACTTATGGCTATGCTTGAAGATGGTAGTCAAGAAGAAATAATTGATGGTAATTTAGGTATTTATAAAGGAGCAATTTATGAAAATATTATTGCTGATATCTTTGCTAAATCTGGTAAAAAATTATATTATTTTGAACATAATTCAACTTTAGAAATTGACTTTTTTATAAGATTTGAGAAAAAAGTTACAGCCATAGAAGTAAAAGCAGCAGATAACCCTAAAACTAAATCTTTAAATTCTGTTATTCAAAATTATAATGTTAAACAAGGAATAAAACTATCTAGTAAAAATATTGGTTTTAAAGATAATATTACTAATTATCCAATTTATATGGCTATGTTTTTATAACAAAAAAAGGGCAGAGCCCTAACTATTTTTCCAATATCCATTTTTATAATCTTTTAAATATTTAATATCTCTTCTTAATAACATATAATTTCGTTTTAAACTAGAATCATTTTTATATTTCATAGGACTAACTCTATCTTTCCATAAAGATAGGGCTTTTTCTTTAAATTTTTTGTTAACTATATATTTTTTGATAATAGTTTTAGGAACAAATGTAAGTAAAACTTCTTTATCTAAAACTTGATATTCTAATTCTTTATTATCTATTAAATCAGTTGCTAATACTTCTATTAAATTACAACCGGCTTTTGTTAAATAATAACTACTTCGACCTTGTCTTGCATTGATTTCTAGAACTTTAAACTTTTTGGTTTTTAGATCATACTTTAAATCAAATTCAGCAAAACCAGTATATTTAATATCTTCCATAAATTTAACAATATCTTGAATTATACTATCATCGATTTGAAAAGTTGAAAAACCATTGATTAAAACAGCTGCATTCCCGACCATCTCTGCTTCATGTTCTTGAAGTCCAATTTGAGCAAGGGTAATTCTTTTAACCTTTGCATTCTTATCAGAGTAAACAACAGCATCAAATAAATAACTATCATCACCCTTAATATATTCTTGAATAATTAAAGTGCCTGTATAACCACCATTTTTAATTTTAGAAATCGTATTTTTTAATTCTTCCTCTGATTCAATTTTAAATATTTTATTCTTGCCTTCAAACTTTAACTTTCGATAATTTACAACATCACTGGCTTTTAAGATAATTGGATAATCAAATGGAACTTTGATATCTTTATCTTTCATGCAATCATAATATAAAGTTTTAGGCAAAGTTAAATTAGAATTTTCATAAGTTTTATAAAATGTTTCTTTATCAATAATAGATTTAATAATACTGCTTTTTGGATAATTAAAATAATACATTTTATCAAGTTCCACTTTATATTTTGAAATTAATTCTATATAATTTTCTGTTGCTGATACTAATAATATTTTTTCATGTTTATGTTCTTCATAAAAACTATGAAGTTCTTTTAAAAACTCATCTTCATTCCATAAGTTAGGATTATATTTTGTTATAACAATATGACTTAAATCAGTAAACCAAATGGGATTCTTTCCAATTAAATAAGCCTTTTTATGATATTTTTCATGGTAACATCTTGCCATATAATAAGCATTGGCATCCATGCCAACAATTAGTAAAGTAAATTCCATAATGCCTCCTTATTTATAAATTCTTGGTAATCTATTTGTAATTGAAACAAGTAGATGATGAACACTATCATGACTATTAGCAGCAATGCTTGAGAAAGATAATCCATCTCCAATAATGGTTACTTTATCATGAACTTTAACTTCTTTATCAACTAATACAGAAATATAATCCATATAAATAGCAACAATAGGATAAGTTTTACCATTTATCTTAACCTCTTTAAAAGCACTAGTTATACCATCAGCATGCCCAATTGAAACAGTTGCTATAAACTCATGTCCAATTGCTTTATGAACGGCATTATAACCAACAAATTCATCTTTTTCAATTTCCGTTATATAAATAACTTCACTATAAATACTCATGACTTTTTCTAATTTTAAATTATTATTAAGATTAACTTGACTTACTTCTTGACCTTTTAATTTAATTTTTCTTTTTAAATTAACAAGTGGTAGTTTATTATCTGGAATATTAGCACTTGCTGAAAAACCATACATAGCAATGCCTAACCGAACTCCATTTGCAAACTCTAACCCTTGATGTTTAACTAAAGAAAGAGAGTTATATAAATGAACAATTGGTATGTTTTTTAAATCAATATTCTTAGTTAACTCTTTAAATTTATTAAGTTGAGCATCAAAATAAGTATCATACACACCACTGGTTGCAAAATGGGTATAAATTCCTTCTAAAATAAGATTAGTGTCTTTTATTTCTTGAATAATTCTTTCTAATTCATCGCGTCTTTTAATACCAATTCGATTCATTCCGGTATTTAGTTTAATATGAACTTTTAATTTAAAATCAGTATCTTTAATATCATCAAAATAATCACTTGAAATAATTGTTAAAGTAACATTATTCTTGTATGCAACTTCTAAATCTTCTTTTTTAATATAACCAAAACAAAGAATTGAAATATCTTTATCATACTTTCTAATACTAATTGCCTCATCTAGGGAAGATACAGCCAGATAATTAATTCCAGCATCAATCATGGTTTTAACAACAATATCTCCATGACCATATGCATTACCCTTAACAACTCCAAAGTAATACTTATAACCCGGATAATTTTCCATAATATTTTTAATATTATTAGATAATTTCTTTTCATCAACTAAAACATAAGAATTTCGATACATATTAAGTCTCCTTTTTAATAAATTTTCTAATAAAAGTATAACACAAGTAAATTTTTTCCACAATAATAGTGGAAAAAATAAAATTACCTTTACATTTCTTGACTTAAAATATCTTATATTATATACTTAATATGAACCTTAGAAGGAGGAGTTTATGAAGTTAATTGAATTAGAAAAAGATGAATATGAAGAATATATGGAAAGTCATAATGCTCATTTTTTACAATCAGCCATTTGGGGAGAATTTTCTAAAAAAACAAGGAATTTAGAACCTTTTTATTTAGGATTACTTGATGATAATGAAAATATCGTGGGAGGAGCTTTATTACTTCAAAAAAAACTATTATTTGGTTATAGTTATTTCTATGCTCCAAGAGGTTTTATAATTGATTATAATGATTTTAAGTTAGTAGAAGAGATGACAAAAGAAATTAAGGCTTATGCTAAAAAGAAAAAAGCCATATTTGTAAAAATTGACCCCGATATTTATCTTCAAAAACTAGATATTGATGGAAATGTAGTAGATAAAGATAATAATAATTTTAAATTAGTAGATTATTTAAAGAAATTAGGTTATCATCATAAAGGCTTTAATAAAAACTTTGAAAATAGCGAGCCAAGATATACTTTTCGTCTTGATTTAACTAAATCTTTAGAAGAAATTGAGATGAATTTTCATCCCACAACTAGAAAAATTATTCATAGAGGAAATCCTTTTCAATTCCAATGCTTTAAAAATGATGATGCTAAAATTGAAGATTTCTATATTACTATGCAAGAAACGTCTAAAAGGGAAGGGGTAGTTTATCATAATCTAGAGTACTACAAAGAGTTTTACGAAATATTACATAGAAATAATCATTCAGATCTTTATGTAGTAACAGCTGATATTCCTTTAATTCAAAATATATATAAAGATAAAATTAAAGAGTTAAAAGAAAATATTCAAGAATTAGAAGAAAAAGGTAATGAAAAAAGTAAAAATAAAATAACTGATTTTAAAAATCAACTTACAAAATATGAAAAAGAATATGAAGAAGTTAAAAATATTAAAGAAGATAAATTAATTCTTTCATCAATTCTAACAGCCAAGTATGGTAATAAAGTTTGGACAGTTCATGGTGGAAATCATTCATTGCTTAGAAACCTAAATGCTAATTACTTTATTTATTATGAAATTATTAAAGATGCTAAAGAGGAAGGTTATCAATTAATTGACTTTTTTGGAACGACTGGTACTCCAACTAAAGATAATCCAATTTATGGTATTCATTTATTTAAATCAAGATTAGGTGGTGAGTATACCGAGTTTATTGGAGAATTTGATTTAGTAATTCATCCTTTCTTATACTTTGCTTTTGAAAAACTAATTCCTTTTTATAGAAAAATAGGAAGACAAAAAGCTCGGAAAGAGAATAATATGGGAGATGACAAATAAAGTCATCTTTTTAAAATTATTTTGGAAAATGACAAAAAAGACTATCTTTTGACAAACTTTTATGGTTTAATAAAAGTAAGAATAAAGGGTGATAATATGGATATCTTGAATAATCTTTTATGGAGTGTAGCAACCGTCCTACTAACTATATCAGGAATTTATTTTGCTTTTAAACTGAAATTTTTACATTTAAATGTTAAAGCGATTTATTATAATTTATTTAAAAAGAAAAAAGATAATAAAGGAATATCGCCTTTTGCTTCCTTGATGGTTTCACTTGGAGGTTGTATTGGAGTGGGGTCTTTAGCTGGAATTGCCCTTGCTATTTATAAAGGTGGGGTTGGGACTATCTTTTGGATTTGGTTATCTTGCCTAATCATGGCTCCAAATTCTTTAGTTGAAAATTTACTGGCTGTTATTTATCAAAAGAAAAAAGGGGAGGAATATGAAGGTGGGCCATCTTATTATATTAGAGATGGGCTTGGGTATAAGAAATTAGCTATGGTTTTTGCTTTTATTGTTGCTTTTTCTTATATTGTTGGCTTTTTAACTATTCAATCTAATACGATTGCGGTTTCCTTTGCTAATTTCTTTGATGTTCCTAAAATATTAGTTGGAGTTGTAATTGCTGTTTTATCATTTATTATAATTCATAATGGTTTAAAAGGAATAGCTACTTTTTCATCTATTTTTGTTCCTTTAATGGGATTACTTTATTTTGGAGTCTCTTTATTTATTATTTTTAAAAATATTAACTTAATGCCAAATCTATTTTCAAGTATTATTCATGAGGCCTTTAATTTTAAAGCCTTAGGTTTTGGAATGTTATCCGTTATTTTAATTGGTATTCAAAGAGGAATTTTCTCAAATGAAGCCGGTGTTGGAACCGCCTCAATTGCATCCGGTTCAAGTGGTGCTAAAAGCCCAGTTTCGCAAGGCCTAATTCAAACAATGGGAGTTTATATTACAACCTTCATTATTTGTACTGGAACGGCTTTAATTATTTTAACTTCTAATTATGACCCACATATGTATCTTGATGTTAATGGAATTGAAATTACTCAAAATGCTTTATATTATCATTTAGGAAATTTAGGAACCGTTGTTTTATACTTTTGTATTATTGCTTTTTCCTTTTCAACCATTGTTTCAGGTTATTACTATGGAGAAGTTAATATGAAATTTTTATTTAAAAAGATGAATAATAAACATATCTTTCTTTTAAAAGTAGCAACCTGTATTTTACTAGCCGTAGGTGCTGCTATTAGCCCTAATCTTTTGTGGAATTTTGTAGATATTTTAGTAGCTGTTTTAGCAATTATTAATGTCTATGCTATGTTAAGTTTAAGGCATGATGTCTTACTTGAATATCAAACATATAAAGCAAATAAAAATAAGTAATGTTATAGTAAAATTTCCTTCCTTATGGTATAATTAAATAAAGGAAGTGTAGTTATGATAGGAAATGATTGGGATACAGTTTTAGATCAAGAATTTAAAAAAGATTATTTTTATAACTTATTAAAATTTGTGCAAGGAGAGTATGCTAGGAAAACTATCTATCCATCTAAAAAAGAAGTATTTAAAGCTTTCCGTTATACACCTTACAAAAATGTTAAAGTCGTGATTTTAGGTCAGGACCCTTATCATGGAGAAGGACAGGCTGAAGGATTAAGTTTTTCAGTTCCAAAAGGCATAAAGAAACCTCCTTCTTTAGTAAATATTTTTAAAGAATTAGAAACCGATTTAGGATGTAAGATGCCTGTAAGTGGATCATTAGTTCCGTGGGCCAAACAAGGAGTTTTACTTTTAAATACCGTGTTAACAGTTATCAAAGACCAAGCGGCTAGTCACAAAGATATTGGATGGGAAGTATTTACCGATGAAGTAATCAAGAAAATAAATGAAAAAGAGGAACCAGTTGTCTTTATTCTTTGGGGTAGTTATGCAAGAAGTAAGAAAAAATATATAACTAATAAGCATCATTTAATAATTGAATCTGCTCATCCATCTCCACTTTCTGCTTATAATGGTTTCTTTGGTTCTAAACCTTTTTCCAAAACCAATGAATTTTTAATTAAAAATAATTTAACACCAATTGATTGGCAAATAATTGATGAATAATAGGAGTTAATATGCATCGGAGATATATAATAATTGCATTTAGTATTTTCTTACTTGTTGTTTTAATATTAGGGATAACTTTATATTTTGTAAGTCCGATTGTATCTTTAAATTCGAATATCGAGGTTTCTTTAAATAGTAAAGTTGAAACTAGAAAATTTATAAGAAAAATTTATTTAGGTCATTATGAAAATGAGACTTATGATACAAGTAAAACAGGAGTTCAAGACATTATCTTGAAGATAACTAATCCTTTTTTAAAAGTTCAAGAATATAAATGTACTTTAGAAGTAATTGATAAAATACCTCCAACGATTGAAGCTGTAAAAGAATTATTAGTTTATCAAGATGACGATGTTGATTTAACAAGTTATGCTAAAGTAATTGATAACTATGATAAAGATTTACAAGTTGAAGTTTTAGGGGGATATGATTTAAGTAAAATAGGGAAATATGCTTTACAGTTTCATGTTAAAGATACGGGAGGAAATGAATCGTATAAAGATTTTACATTAAAAGTAATTGAAAAACCAAAAGAAGAAAATGTTAAAAAAACAAGTAAAGGTTACATAATTGAGGAAAGAAATGGAGTAACTTATATAAATGATATTTTAATTGCTAATAAAACTTATTCTTTACCTAAAGATTATGGTAATGGCTTAACTGATGAAACTAATAAGGCTTTTTTAAAAATGCAGGCTGCTGCTAAAGAAGACGGACTTAATATATGGATAAGAAGTGGTTTTAGGTCTTATAAAGACCAAACAATTGTTTATAATAATTGGGTTAAAAAAGATGGTAAGGAAGTTGCGGATACTTATTCAGCAAGACCGGGATACTCTGAACATCAATCAGGACTTGCTATGGATTTAAATTCGATAAGTACTTCATTTGCTGATACGGAAGAATATCGTTGGTTACAAAAAAATGCTTATAAATATGGTTTTATTATGAGATATCTTAAAGAAAAAGAAGATGTAACTGGCTATATATATGAACCTTGGCATTATCGTTATGTGGGAGTAGAGTTAGCTAAAGAATTATACAACAATGGTAATTGGATAACTTTAGAAGAATATTTAGGAATTGATAGTAAATATCAATAAAGTTAAAAAATACTTGCAAAATTAGAAAAATATGATACAATAATATTGAAAAAGAAAAGCAAAAGCAAAAACTTTATTACTTGACTTATTTAAGGAATAAATGTATAATATTTGTAATTCTTTTAAAGAAGGTTTTAAGGTATATTTTAAGTGATATACCATAAAATAAAAAAGGATATACCTAATTTTGGTTGTTAGGTACTTCCTAAAAATTGTTTTGGAAAAGCACCAGTCCAAAGTTGAAAGGTGCTTTTCGCTTTAGTTTTTTTGCTTTAGAGCAACGATTATCAGTAAGATAATCATTGCGAATGCCGTTAGTGTCTCCACTTAGTATTCCTTTCTAAATTCATTAAACATCACCTCTATTTAGTGAAATAATTTAAGAATTAAATATATTTGGTTTAAATAGAGGAAGCACCCAACAATAGGTATATCTAAAAATAATTATATATTAATGTAACTTATATGTCGATTAAAAATAAAATAAAATATAAAAAAATAATACATAAATGAATTTAAGATATAAAAAACACTGAAATTATAAAATTTTTTTCTTATCTTTCAAAAATATACTTGCAAAATTATGAAAATATGATACAATAATATTGAAAAAAGAAGGTAAAAAATATTTTTTCAAAATTTAAAAAAGGTTTTAAGGTATATTATAAATATACTTTGAAATAAAAAAGAGATATAGCCTAGTTTTGTTAGTTAAATATTATTTTGTTATTTCAAGATGATTGCAATAGTTATTATAATAAATAGTATTACAATTAGTATTAATAAAGAAAGAGTTAGGTACTCCACCTTAATGAAGTTAGACGATTTTTATTAAAAATACATATATAGACATTTAGGCTATATCTCAAATATACATTAAAATAAAAGGAAATATCTATTGTGGTTTGTTAGGTACTTCCTAAATATTGTTTTTGAAAAGCACCAGCCCAAAAGATGAAAGGTGCTTTTCGTTTTTGTTTTATTAATTTTATAAGTATAATATTGGGTGAAAGTTTTGCTTGTTAAATTAAACATAATATGATATAATAAGTACAGATGTGAGGTGGAGTATGGATTATAAAGCAATGATTGATAATTTAGTTGCAAGTGAATATTATGAGGCAATGGGTCCTCTTGAAGTTACTAAAGATTTAGTTGAAAAACAAAGAAAGAGAAGTTTAGAAGTTAAAAACTGTAATCATTTATTCGTGGTTACCAAGGATGAAGAAAATTATGAAACCATAGGAGGAGAGCAACATTATAGTGCTCCAACTGTTGAATGCATTCATTGTGGTATTAGTAACAGGTTAGTTAATTATCATAATAGATTATGGAATGAAAATCCAACTAGAATTCACTCTGGTTATCCATTTGAAGGGGCTTTATTTTTAGAAAATTTTGAATCATGGTTTAAGGATGGTAAAGTTCGGGATGGACATTTTGATAAAGTGACGTCACCCTTCCTTTCTAATGAAGTTTTATATATCAATAATGCGAAATATTGGTATGATGCTGCTAAAAATTTAAAACCAGAGGCTAGTGAAGAAGAATTATTTAAAGCTATGAAATATTTAATAAATTGTTACCAAGAAAATATTAAAAAAGTGCAAATGATTGAACAACCAAATAGTAAAAAGTTTTAGAGAATTGCAATTCTCTTTTTTTGTCGAATAAAGATATCTATAAAATTATTAAAACTTCATATATTATATATGGAGGATAATAATATGTTTCAAAGATTTGATGAAGAAAGCCGTAAGATACTAAAAAAAGCTAAACAAGAAATGCAAGGACTAAAACACCCGTTTGTTGGAACGGAACATTTATTATTAAGTATATTAAGTAATAAAAACTTAAAAATTACTAAAAAGTTAAGTGAATATGGTATTTTCTATGAAAACTTTAAAGAAGAATTAATTGCAACCGTTGGAATAGGGAATAGCCTAAATTCTTATTTTATTTATACCCCACTTTTAAAAAGAGTAATTGAAAGTGCGATTATGGATTCTAAAGAAGATAATTTATTTGAAGTTAATGTTAATACTTTATTCATGGCTTTACTTGATGAAGGAGAAGGAGTAGGGGTTCGAATTCTTAGTAATTTAGGAGTTAATATAGATGAACTTTATTTAGAAATCATGGAAAAAGAAGAAAATAATGATAAACGAAAGGGTAAGAAAAAACTTTCTATCTATGACTATGGAGTTGATTTAGTTGAAAAAGCCAAGAAAGGAAGACTTGACCCGGTTATCGGAAGAGATAAAGAGATTGAAAGATTAATTGAAATCTTACTGCGAAGGACTAAAAATAATCCTTTATTAATAGGTGAAGCTGGAGTTGGAAAAACCGCGATTGTTGAAGGATTAGCTTTAAGAATATTTGAAAAAGAAGTGCCAGATATGCTTTTAGATAAAAAAATTTTATCAGTTTCAATGGCTTCTTTAGTAGCTGGAACCAAATATCGCGGTGAATTTGAAGAGAGAATTAGTAAAATTATTAAAGAAATTGAAAATAACCCGAATATTATTATTTTTATAGATGAAATGCACTCTTTAGTTGGGGCTGGAGGAGCTGAAGGAGCAATTGATGCATCTAATATTTTTAAACCAGCTCTTGCCAGAGGTAAATTCAAATTAATTGGAGCAACTACTATTCAAGAATATAAAGAAAGTATTGAAAAAGATAAAGCTTTAAATCGGCGTTTTCAAACTATCTTAATTACTGAACCTAATTTAGATGAAACTTATGATATCTTAAAAAAAATTAAACCTTTATATGAAAAATATCATGGAGTAGTAGTTTCTGATGAAATTCTTAAAAACATTGTTGATTTAGCAAGTAAATATATCTTCGACAGAAGAAATCCAGATAAATCTATCGATATTTTAGATGAAGTATGTGCTAGCCGTTCTTTAAAGAAAGATAAAATGACTTTAAAACTTGAAAGTTTAAGAAGGGAATATGCGAGTATTCATAGCCAGAAAAATGATTTTATTATTAATCATGACTTTTTAAATGCTACAAAAGTTAAAGAAAATGAAATAATTTTAGAAGATAAAATTAATAAATTAAGTTTAAAAGAACAAACTCAAAATAAAAAGGTTGTAACTTTAAATGATGTTTCCAAAGTTATAAAAGCGAAATCCCGAGTTCCTGTTTATGAAGTTGATAAAGAAAGTTTAAAAACTTTAAAAAATCTTGAAAAAGATTTAAAAAATATTGTCCTTGGTCAAGACGAAAGTATTGAAATTCTTTGTCAAGAAACGAAAAAAATTAAATTAGGACTCAAAAATAGTAATCATCCAATTTCTTTCTTATTTACAGGAAAAAGTGGAGTTGGTAAAACTTTGCTTGCTAAAGAATATGCTAATCTTTTACATATGCATTTAATAAGACTTGATATGAGTGAATATAAAGAATCCCATACGATAAGTAAAATTCTAGGTTCTCCTCCTGGTTATGTTGGATATGATACTAGTAATACGATATTAGATGAGGTTAAAAATAATCCTTATTCCGTTATTTTAATAGATGAAATCGAAAAAGCCAGTCCTAATGTTTTAAATTTATTCTTGCAAATTTTAGATGAAGGCTTTCTAACTGCTTCTAATCACTTAAAAGTTTATTTCAACCATACCATTATTATCATGACTAGTAATATAACATCGAATATGAAAGCAATTGGTTTTAAGGAAGAAAACTCTAATATTAAAAATAAATTAAATAATATTTTAAGTATTGAATTTCTAAATCGGATTAATCATATCATTCAATTTAATGATTTAAATGAAGATATAGTTAGAAAAATTATTATAAAAGAATTAAATAATATAAAAAAGAAATTCAAAGAACAAGATATTAAGTTACAAATAGAAAATAATGTTATTGATGATATCTTAAAACTTTTAGATTATGAAGTAAGTGGTGCTCGAGGAATAAAGACGATACTTGAAGATAAAATAGATAGTATTGTTATCGATAATATCCTAAATGGTATTAATAAAGTTAATATAAAAGCCGCTGAATTGCAAAAGTAAATTCTAGTTTGAAGAAATAAAATCCACTTTTTGAGAAAAAATTGTTAAAAAAATTCATC
>CANQJD010000031.1 GCA_947624175.1 uncultured Bacilli bacterium | reverse complement strand
AAAATAAATGTTGAATTATATCAAAATGATGATACATTAGTAGATGTTGTAAAGAGTAAATTAGTAAGTAATTATTCAGGCAGTAATGAAAGTTTTTCTGGCGGAGTAGTGGCAGTTAATAATGATGGAGATTTATATCATGAAACAAACTCTGAAACAGTAAGAGAATATAGATATTCTGGACCTAGTGTTAATAACTATGTAACATTCAATGATGAGGTTTGGAGAATACTAGGAGTATTCAAAGATGAAAGTGGAGCAGAACATGTTAAGATAGTTAGAAATGAAAATTTAAGTGGAATTTTTCCTGAAACTTATATGGTAAGTGAAACAATTTACAAAATTAAAGATAAAAATAGTGAAGATATTGCTTATTGGAATTATAATGAAACATTAGGAAATGAAAAAAGTTATAATGATTGGGCAACAGCTGGTTTACAATATTGGCTAAATGCCGGAAATGAAAAAGAAACAAAACAACCAAGTGATGGATATATGAGTTATTTGCATAAGAATGCTAAAGACATGATAGAAAACGAAAAATACTATTTGGGAGCTGGGACAAACATATATATAGATGCTTCAAATTATGGTTTAGTAAATACCACTAAAGAAATATATGAAAATGAGAGAAAAGTAAATGGATGTATCGAAAATAAAGGATCTGCTGATAATTATAATCAAATAGAATTAGAAAAAAATTCAACATGTCGAGTATGGGCAAATCATTATTCAACATGGACAGGTAAAATAGGACTTTTATATGCAAGTGATTATGGTTATTCTGCTAATAGTAATTATTGGAATATCGCACTTAGAAAGGGTTCTTTTGATTTAAAAGCTTCCAATACTACTTGGCTTGAAAATGATACAAAAGTTTATGCTTATTATAAAATGCTGATTACTCCTGATACCAATCTTGAACTTACCATTTTTGGCATCCGGGATGGATATTTAAATAATAGAGCAACAGGAGAAGGTAATGCTAATTTGGTATTTCCAACCCTTTATTTAAAAAATAATGTTAAAATAACTGGAGGAGCAGGAGAAGAAAATAATCCATATACACTATCTTTAGATTAATTAAACTAACTTAAAAATTAACTTTTCATATAATACATTGGTGATTGTATGAAAATCCAAGTTATAGATGAAAAAATAGTTTTATATTTATATAACTATTTTTTTAAAATAACTCCAACTGATACTTTAACTAAAGAAATAAAAAAAATATTTATTAGATTAATTAAAAATTATCATTTCAAATTAGGTGGTATTTATAATGTATTAGTTTATGAAAATCCTTATTATGGAACTATATTAGAAATCGAAAAAATCGAAGAACTATTATTTAATCCTGATTTAATTGATATTAAAGTTCGAGTTATTAATAATCAAAATTTCTATTTTAAAACTGATGATTATTTTATAATTGAAAATTATAATAATATTTATTATCAAGATGGATACTACTATCTTAAATTAAATGATAAAACAAAAATTACTTCCTTAATTGAATATGGAAGTATTGAATATAATTTAGATAAAGGATTTAAAAATATGTTATTAATAAAATAAAAAGATACTTAAACAATATCTTTTTTTAAATATTCAAATATGATTCTTGATACTAAATATTTTTTTTCTAAATAAGGAAAATGATAACTATTATCAATTTCAATTAAATAAGAATTTTTAATTAACTTATTAATTTTCTTACCATCTTTAAGAGGAGTAATTTCATCAAGACTTCCCCAAAGAATTAAAGTTTCAAGTTTAATATTCGAGTAATATGTAGTTAAATCTTCATGAATAACATTTTGAAAAGTCTTTAACATTCTCTTATCTAAAGTTTTATAATCACTTGATGAGAATGTATTAAATAAGAAGTTTAAATAATTTTCTCTTATATTTTTAGGTAATAAAATACTTATTTTTTTTAAGAATTTATATAAAGTTTGTTTTAATAATAATTTTATATTACGTTTCTTTTTAAGACCAGCAACATCCATCAAAAGAATTTTTTTAAATTTATAATCATATTTAGTAGTTAGAATGGAAATTATTCTTCCTCCAAAAGAATGACCAATTAGAATAGGATTAGTAATTTGTAGTTCATTTAAAAAATCATAGATTAAATCTGTATAGTCATAGATAGTTAAATCTTTTATGGGCATACTAGAGTTACCAAACCCTGGATAATCAAGAATATAGATAGTAAAGTATTCTTTTAAATAATCAATTAAGTAATCAAAAGTACCTCTTGTATCACCCCAACCTGGTAAGATTACAATATTTTGGTATCTATCTCCATGTTTTTCATAATAAAGATTTATTCCTTTAATATTTATATACATAATTTACACCACTTTATTGTATGCTATTTTAATTTAATTGTTTGGGTTCAAATAAATAGTCAAGTTCATGTAAAATTTCAAAAAAAGGGGTTTCTTTTTAAAACGGAATATGATATGATTAAGATGTCTAGATAATTTGATACATTGTAAGTATAAATCCTACATTGTACTGTATACGGGAATCCCGAGCAATAGCCGGTGTCGAATGCTGATGGGTGAGTTCATCAGAATCCTAAAGGCTAGTACGGATACCCACCTCGCGAAACGCGGGTTTAATTCCACAATGGTCGGTTCTCTGGATTTTTTAATTTAAGTTAAAGTGTAAAGTAAAAATAGATTAATTTGGCAAGGTTTGTCGAATCTATTTTTTATTTCATATTTTTTAGCATATTTGATATACATTTAGTTAAAAATTTAGTACAATATAAATGGAGTTGATTATTATGACAGATAAATATAATTTAACTAAAGAGGAAAATATATTTTCTATTAAAAAAAATTTAACTATTATTATTTATAATAGTGCTAAATTAGAAGGACTTAATGTAACTTTTCCTAAAACTGGTGCTATTTTAGATGGTGTTAATGTTGGTACTTTAAAACTTGATGATATAACTTGCATTTTAAATTTAAGAGATGCCTGGAGAGAAATATTAAATAATTTAGATACCAAATTAGATTTAGATTATATTTGTTATATTAACTCATTTGTATCAAGAAATGAATCATTAAAATGGGGAGTTTTAAGAGATGGAAAAGTTGGTATATCTGGAACTGATTATACTCCAAAAATTCCTGTAAAAGAAGAAGTTATAACAGAATTATCTAAAATAATGCAAATAGAAAGTCCTACTTTAAGAGCTATCAAACTAATGCTTTATGGTATGCGTTTCCAATTATTTTGGGATGGTAATAAAAGAACTAGTATGATTATTGCTAATAAAATTATGATAGAAAATGGTAAAGGTATCATTACTGTTCGAGAAGAAAATATTGTAGAGTTTAATAAATTGTTATCAGAATTTTATACTACTGGAGATGATTTAAAAATAACAAAATTTATATATGATAATTGTATTTTTGGAATAGAAATTTAAATAAAAGTGTAAAGTAAAAATAGATTAATTTGGCAAGGTTTGTCGAATCTATTTTTTTTTATAATTATCTATTATATAGTCATTTTGGTGATCGAAATGGAAAGGATAGAAGTAAGAAATTTAGTCCTCGAGAATCAGAATCTGATTTATAGTATTGCAAAGAAATTTCGAGGCGATATTGAGGACTTATTTCAAGTTGGTTGTATTGGGCTTATAAAAGCCTATGATAATTATAAGGATGATGTTGGAGTTAAGTTTACAACTTATGCTTATAAGTATATTTTAGGAGAAATTTATCAGTATGTCCTCCGGAACAAAAATATTAAAGTAACTCCAGAAGTAGTTAAACTCAATAGTGCTATTTTAGAAGCTGATGAGTTTTTGACTCAGAAGTTAAAAAGAAAACCTAATTATGCAGAAATAGCCGAGTTTTTAGAAATACCAATTTATAAAATATCAGAAGTTTTAAACTCGATTGAAGTTTTAAGTTTAGATGATAATAGAAATGATACTTCGCTTTATGATGTAGTAGGAGAAGAGAAACTCGAGAATATTGATTTAATCATGTTAAAAGATGCTCTTCAAAAATTAGATAAAAATGAAAGAGAGTTAATCTTAAAAAGGTATTTCTATAATATGACTCAAAGTCAAATAGCAAGAGAAAATGGAGTTAATCAAGTTAAAGTAAGTAGGGCTGAAGGTAAGGTTTTAAGTAAGTTAAGAAGTTATATGTAGTTGACACAATTTGACATTTTTGCGATGATTCAAATTTCAAAATTGAAAGGTAAAGAAGATAAAAAATCAAATTTGAAGGTATTTTTTTGGAAAAGAGAAAAATTAGACTTAAAAAAAATTTTTTCTCTTTTCTTATGCCGAAAAGTGTGCTCTGAATACACAAAAATGGCAAATTTTTTCAAAATTGATGAAGAAAATAGTCTCAATTTTTAAATTTTAACCACTTTTACACATCAATTTGTAAATTTACAAAACTTGACATTTTCTAAGACTTGTAATATGATGGGTTTGTTCTTGAGTTTTTAGACTCGAGACAGGGAGGTTTATATGGAAAGAGAAAAAATTGGATTACTTGTTTTTCTACTATTTCTAGGACTTATTAGTTCTTTAAATACGAAACAAGTAAGAGCAGCATCTTTAAGGTTAGAACACCCAACTAATATCTATTATAGTAGATATGGTAATGGTGGACCTTATGCATCTAATCCATATACGGAATATTATATGGATGGACATGTTGGTTATTGTATTGAGCCAGGAAAGGAGATTTATTTATATGAATACAAAGGTGAACTTGGTATGACTTCATCACCTTTTAGTGATTCTGTGAATAAATTAATCCAATTAATTGGTTATTATGGCTATGAATATCCAGGGCACAATACCACAAAGTATAAGATGGCAACTCAAGCCTTAATTTGGGAGAAAGTTGGAGGACAAACAGTTAGATTTTATACGGAAAGGTATGATGAAGGAGAGGAGATATTAGTAACAGCCGAGAAAAATGAAATTATGCGATTAGTTAATTCTCATACCGAAAAGCCATCTTTTTCTGGAAGTAATTTAACTGGTTATATTGGTAATGTTATTGAACTTACGGATACAAAGAATGTTTTAAATTTCTTTTCAGTAAGTGATGATGGAGGAAACAAAGTAGTAATTAATGGTAACAAACTATTGATTACACCAACTAAAGGTGGAAAGTCAACAATAACTTTGAAAAAAGCCCGTTATGACAATGTTTCAACTATGGTTTTTACAGCTAATGATCCAAGAAATCAAAAAATAGCCATTTTGCGTTTTAGTGATGAAGTTACTATGCAAATTAATTTAACAACTTATGGGTCTAAATTAAAAGTTATTAAAGTTGATGAAGAAACTGGTGAAGTCATTAAATTATCAGGTATTAAGTTTAAATTAAAAGACTTAAAAAACAATAATTATATTTGTGAGAATTCTGATTGTACCTTTGAAACCAATAAAGAAGGCGAATTTACAACTAATACCTATTTATTTGGTGATTATGAATTAGAAGAAGTTAATATGAAAATTGAAGGTTATTTGTGGAATTCTAAAAAACAAAAAATTCATATCGATGAAAATACAGAAGTAGGGAGTGATAATATGATTACAGTTAAATTTAGTAATACAAGAGTAAAAGGAAAATTAGTTGTTAATAAAGTTGGAGAGAAATTAGTTCTAGAAAATGGTGATTATCATTATGAAAAAGTACCACTTGAAGGTGTTAAATATGGTCTTTATGCTGCAGATGATATTTATGCTAATAATGTTTTAATCTACAGGAAAGGTACTTTAGTTAAAATATTAGTAACTGATAAAGATGGTCATATTGAAGTATCAAATCTTTATTTAGGAAAATATTATTTAAGTGAAGTAAGTGCTACAAGTGATTATCTCATAGATAAAAATAAGTATGAATTTGAACTTACTTATAAAAATCAAAATACAGAAATAGTTTTAAAAGAGTTTGATTTGGAAAACTATTTAAAAAAGGGTGGTTTAGAATTTTTGAAAATTGATTCCAGAGATGGCAAACCATTACCTGAAACTTTAATTGAAATATATAAAGAAGTAGATGGAATGCCAGTACTTATTTATCAAGGTTATACGGATATAAGTGGTAGAATAACTTTAAGTGATTTACCACTTGGAAGATACTTTTTAAGAGAAGTTGAAAGTAGTAAAGGTTATATTCTTTCAAAAGAAACATTCTATTTTGATATAACGGATGATAAAGAGGTTCAAAGTATAACGATGAAAAATGATAAATTCACTGAAGTTGAAGTTCCAAGTACAGGATTAAATGCTTCATCATTCTTGAAGTTAGCTGGAGCTACTCTTTTCTTAAGTGGAACAATGTTGCTTGTCTTTTCTAAAAAGAAATTCAATTATTAGAGTTTTATAAACAAATTATAAGTTATTAAAAAAAAGAAAAAAATAAAGTACGATGTCGACCATCGGAATTTGGTCTATGGAGGATACGAAGTATCCTGTGAAGTAGAAATAATAAGTATTATAAAACTTATTTTAAGTCATATATTTAAGTATGAGAATATTGTCAAGTTTTATTTTAACAAGTTTAGCAGGTCTATCCACGATTTTAGGATATTTTATAATTTTCTTTAAAGGAGATAAAAAGAAGATTATTACTTTTTCTCTATCTTTTGCAGCAGGTGTTATGTTAACAATCTCGGTAACGGATTTAATACCATCTTCCTTTAATTATTTAAGTAATTACAATTTGGTTTTTCGTTTATTACTTATGAGTTTTTTCTTTGTACTTGGTGTTTTCTTATCGTTTTATATTTCCTTAAAAGTTCCAAGCGGAGAAGATTCTTTAAAGAAAGTTGGTATTATTTCAATGCTAGCAATTATTTTGCATAACATCCCAGAAGGAATTATAACTTTCATGGTAAGTGGAGTTAATTTTAATTTAGGAATTAAGCTCGCAATTGCTATTAGTCTTCATAATATCCCAGAAGGAATTAGTATTGCAGTCCCTCTTTATTTTGCAACGAAAAAGAAGTTTAAAACATTTATCTATGTTTTAATATCTGGTTTCAGTGAAATCTTAGGGGCTGTTCTTTGCTTTTTATTTTTACAAAATCTAATTAATAACTTTTTAATTGGCTGTGTATTTTCAATAATAGCCGGAATTATGATTAATATAAGTGTTACGGAATTATTGCCAGAATCTTTAAAGTATCAAAAAAAGAAATTAGTCTTCTTTGGTTTCTTTATAGGCTTTCTAGTTATGTTTTTAAGTCATATTATTTTATAAAAATCCCTAATTGCACAGTGTTGGTAAAAATGTAGATATAAAAATAATTTATTAAAGATATTTATATTAAAACTATACTTTTCTACTATTAATTATAGTTGTGTAAATATTTGTATAGTATGTTTTTATTTCATAAGTAAGTAATAAAAATCCCTAATATTATTAGATAAAATTACCAACACCATGCAATATATGATTTATTTTATAAAAATACTTGTCTAATTTTCTATTCTGTTATAAAATATAACTTCGTGATGTTTATGAAAGAAAATTATATAGCTAAATACAATAGTGTCGAATATGGAAAAATCTTAAAACTATTAGGTGATGATAAATATATTTATGCTTTAGAAGAATTAGAAAAGTATATGAAAAAATATCCAAAAGATGTAGGAGCCAAGTTATGTTATGCTAAAATTTATTTTATATTAGGTGATATTAAAACTTTTAAACAGATTTTAAATAGTATTTCAGATATTAATAGTATTCAAGATAAAAAACATTTTATGTATTTAAAAATTAGAGAGTTTTTATATGAGTCAAGATATAGAGAATGTTATGATTATATAAAAAGTAATATTGATATATTTTATAATGAAGGAAATCGAGATACTGATATTATGACTTTTCTAATGCAGAAATTAAAGATAATTGATGTAACTCCTCTTGATATGCCAAGTTACTTTTTAAAACAAATCATTGAATATTCATACCCTAGATTATTAGAACATATATCTAAATATTTTGTTCCTAATATGAAAGGTTACAATTTTAATCCTGATTTTCCTTTAGAAAAAGTATTAGAACGAATTAAAATAGAACTTCCTCAAGCAACCCCTTTTTATGATAATGAATTAACAACTTCCTATTTATTTCGATATGATAAAGTGGGAACGGTTGATGGAAAGGAAGTTAATTATCTAAAAGTTTTCACATTCTTAAATACTTATTTAATAACGACAATTCAACCTTATGACAATAAAGGTAAATTATCATATACCGATATTAATGATTTAAAATATCAAGATGAGAGTAATTTGAAAGTTAAAACATTAAGTCAAGTTGAAAAGTTTAAAAAAAGATATAATTTAAATTAGAAATAATTATTATCAAGTATTTCATATTTTAAATTATAACTATCTAATTTATTTAGTAATTCCTTATTTAAGACTAAAACATAAGTAATCTTATTATCATAAATCGTATCTAATATATTATCAGTCTTTAATAACTTTTCAATTAATTTATTTTCTTGATAAGTAACGATTAGTTTAACTTTAAATAATTCTTGATATTTAACTATTTTCGTTTTCTTTAAACATAAACTAGTACTATTAGAATAAGCCCTGATTAAACCACCACTTCCAAGTTTTATACCACCAAAATACCTAATAACAAAACAAACAACATGATTAAGATTATTCTTCTTTAAAACTTCTAGAATAGGGAGACCGGCTGTTCCTTGAGGTTCATTATCATCATCAAATTTAATCAAATTATCAAGAATATAAGCATAGCAAATATGAGTTGCATCCTTATATTCTTTTTTTAAATTATTTAAATGTTCTAAAACTTCATCTTTACTTTTTACTTTATAAAGATAAGTAATAAACCTTGACTTATTAATTTCAATTTCATTTATAACATTACTTTCAATTACCATAATCATCTTTTTCTTTCTCAATTTTCTCAATATAAATTTCATTGCTTTTTAATACCTTATAATTTAGATAATTACAAATGATAGTTCTTACTAAATAAATTAAGAAATCTATTACCATAAATATCCAAATATATTTAACTATATTTAAATAATATCCATAATATTTAAAAAATAATTCATACCCACTTGTATCAAGACCAGAAAAACCATCTCCTACAGCCATAGGAAATAAAACAAAAGTAATAACTGTTAAAATAAAAAGAATGATAAAGTAAATGATTATACTTAAAGATAGAATTTTAAATAGTTTACCTAATTTTAAAACGAGTTTATTATTTTGATTTTCTTTTACTATTTCTTTATAATTTTTAATGCTTTTATTCTTTATAATTTTTTTATTTCGCATGACTATAAATAAGAGAAAAATAGATAATAAGACAAATATTATTAAGAAAAATATGAATATTTTTAAATTAAATCCTTTAAGTAATTCCATATTAACCTCTCTATTATAGATTTTAACATAGGATACCAAAAAATACTAGATAAAATAGTGTAAAAAAACTTGATTTTCTTTCTTAAACATGAGACAATTAAAAAGGAATAAAGGATTTTTACGAGGAGGATTATGAATAATACAAAAAAAGATACGGATAAAGCATTAGATGATGTTTTAGCCCAATTAGAAAAACAATTTGGAAAAGGTGCAGTAATGAAACTTGGAGATAATACTCATGTTAAAGTTGAGGTTGTTCCAAGTGGAAGTTTATCACTTGATATTGCACTTGGAGTAGGAGGATATCCGAAGGGAAGAATAATTGAAGTATTTGGACCTGAGTCAAGTGGTAAAACAACATTTGCCTTACATGCAATTGCTGAAGTTCAAAAACGAGGAGGAAGGGCCGCTTTCATTGATGCTGAACATGCTCTAGATCCTGTTTATGCTAGAAATTTAGGAGTTAATATCAATGAACTATTACTTGCTCAACCAGATACCGGAGAACAAGCTTTAGAAATATGTGAAGCCTTAGTTAGAAGTAATGCAATTGATATTGTTGTAATTGATTCTGTTGCCGCCCTTGTCCCTCAAGCTGAAATTGATGGAGAGATGGGAGATGCGCACGTTGGACTTCAAGCTAGACTTATGTCTCAAGCCTTAAGAAAATTAGGTGGTACCATCAATAAAACCAAAACAATTGCTATTTTCATTAATCAATTAAGAGAGAAAGTCGGAATTATGTTTGGTAATCCTGAAACAACACCAGGAGGAAGAGCCTTAAAATTCTATTCATCAATAAGACTTGATGTTAGAAAATCAGAAGCCATTAAAATAGGAGATTCCATTGTTGGAAATAAAACCAATGTTAAAGTCGTTAAAAACAAAGTTGCTCCACCTTTTAGAACTGCAAGTGTTGATATTATGTATGGTGAAGGTGTAAGCAAAGAAGGCGAGATAGTTGATTTAGGAGTTGAAGCCGGGGTTATTGAAAAATCAGGAGCATGGTTTTCTTATAAAGGTGAAAAACTTGGCCAAGGTAAAGAAAATGTTAAACTTCTCTTAAAGCAAAACATCAAATTAAGAGATGAAATCGAAAGCCAAATTCGGGAATTTTATAATATATCTAGTGATGATATTAAAAAAGAAAAAGAGGAGAGTAAATAAAATACTTTCCTTTTAATATGAAATAGCAACACTAACGGTGTAGTTCTTTTCATGAGAAATTGAGACTTTAATATTATCATGACTTACTACTTTAGGACTCCCATCAACATCAGTTAATATTTCAATATCTAAAAAGTTTAGTTCTTTTGTATTAGGTAAAACTTTCATGACAGCTTCTTTGGCTGCAAATCTACCATATAAATAAGTTTTACCTCTTTTTTCATATTCAAGCCTTTCTTTAGGAGTTAAAACTAACTCAATAAAATCTTTTGATTTATTATCTAATCTTTCGTTTTCAACTATATCAATTCCAATATTCATAACATCACCTGATTAAATTTTAACATAATTTACTTGAAATAGAAAGAGTTTGATGTTACAATAAATCTGGTGATTTTAAGTGAAGGAATTAGAATATCCATTTGACGTGCAAAGTCTTATTAAGAATAAGAAAAAAATCAAAAAGGAATTATTAGAAAAAGAAAACTTGTTAGAAAAGAAAATAGCCATATTAGGTGGTTCAACAACCAGTGAAGTTAAAAACATGTTGGAAATATTTTTATTAAATTATGGAATTAAACCAGAGTTTTATGAATCAGAATATAATAAGTTTTATGAAGATGCTGTCTTTGGTAATCCTGAATTAGATGAATTTAATCCGGATATTATTTATATTCATACAACGAATAGAAATATTATGAATTATCCAACCATGTATGATAGCAAAGAAGAAATTGATAAGTTACTTGAAAGTGAATATATAAAATTTCAAAATGTCTGGGAGAGTTTATTCAAGAAATTTAATGCGACAATTATTCAAAACAACTTTGAATATCCATTTTATAGATTACTTGGTAATCGTGATGCGAGTGATATTCATGGAAAGACTAATTATATAACAAGATTAAATCAAAAGTTTTATGATTATCAAAATAAAACGAAGAATTTCTTTATCAATGATATAAATTATGTATCAGCTTGTTATGGTTTAGATAAATGGGAGAGTGGTTTCTACTGGCATATGTATAAGTATGCTATGGAAGTACCTGCTATTCCTTACTTATCATTTAATCTTGCTAAAATTATTAAATCGATTTATGGTAAAAATAAAAAAGCCTTTGTTTTAGACCTAGATAATACTTTATGGGGTGGAATTGTTGGAGATGATGGAGTAGAAAACTTAGCAATTGGACCCGAAGTACCAAGTGGCCAAGTTTATTATGAATTTCAAAATTATTTAAAAGAACATAAAAGTTTAGGAGTTATTTTAAATATCGATTCTAAAAATGAATATGAAAATGCTATAGCAGGACTTAATCATCCAGGTGGTGCTTTAAAACCTGAAGACTTCATTATTATTAAAGCCAATTGGAATCCTAAAAATTTAAATGTTAAAGATATCTCTGAAGAATTAAATCTAGGAGCTGATAGTTTTGTCTTTGTTGATGATAATCCAGCTGAAAGAAGAATTGTTGAAAGTTATGTTCCAGGAATTGCTGTACCTGAAGTTGATATTCCAGAAAATTATATAAAAATAATTGATCGAAATGGTTACTTTGAAGTCACCAACTTTTCAGAAGAAGACTTAAAGAAAAGTGAAATGTATAAAGATAATGCTAAAAGAAGTCAAATGATGGCAACTTTTGATAACTATGATGATTATTTAAAATCTTTAAATATGAAAGCTGAAATAACTTCATTTAAAAAGATTTATCTTGAAAGAATTTCTCAATTAAGTAATAAGAGTAATCAATTTAATTTAACAACTAAAAGATATTCTCTTGCTGATATAGAAGAAGTAAATAATGATGATTCATATATAAAATTATATGGTAAACTTGAAGATATCTTTGGAGATAATGGAGTAATCACGGTTGTAATTGGTAAGATTAAAGATATAGACTTACATATTGATTTATGGATTATGAGTTGTAGAGTACTAAAACGGAATATGGAATTTGCAATGATGGATGAACTTGTAAAAAGAGCAAAAGAGCATGGTATTAAAACTATCTATGGTTATTATTATTCAACTTTCAAGAATAAAATGGTTAAAGACTTCTATGATTTACAAGGATTTACTTTAGTAAATGAGGATAGTAATGGTAATAAAACTTATAAGTTAGATGTAGATAGTTATGAATATAAAAATAATGTAATCGAGGTGAGTGAATAATGGATAAGGAAATTTATGAAAGATTAAATAATGTATTTCGTGATATCTTTGATGATGAGACAATTGAAGTAAATGCAAACACAACATCAAGCGATATTGAAGATTGGGATAGCTTGGAACATATTAATCTAATAGTTGCCATTGAACAAGAATTTGGAATGAAGTTCAATATGAATGAAGTTACAACAATGAAAAATGTTGGTGAAATGGTTGAAATTATCAAATCAAGAATGAATTAAAATGGAGATAAGTTAATCTTCATTTTTTTGTATTCAATTTTCGACTATTTGCATACATTAAAGTGAGGAGGATTTATGTCTAATTATAGAGAAATAGTTACAAAGGCTGTTTTAGGTAAAGGAAAGAAAATATTTACACATAGTCATTTTATTGATGTAGGAAAAACTCCTACTAATGTCCTTGGTTGTTGGGTAATAAATCATAATTTTAAAGGAATTAAGGAAGGAGAAAAAATAACCGTAAATGGCAGTTATGATATAAATATTTGGTATTCTTATGATAATGACACTAAAACTGATGTTGTAAAAGAAACCTTTAATTATAAAGAAACAGTTAATATCAGAGAAAAAGAAGGGGTTGATTATACTGATGCATCAATTATTGTTAGAAGTTTAAAAGACCCAAGTTGTAAGGAAGTTAACATTGAAGGTAATAAGATAAATTATAAAGTTGAAGAAGAACTTGGAATTGAATTGATTGGTGATACCAAAGTTAAAATATTAGTTGATGAAAATATGGATGATTGGGAAGAAATAGTTGATGAAACAAAGGCAATGGATGAAATCGATAAAGAAGTTAGGGAAGACTATTTAGAGGATAAAAAAGACAATTAAAAAAAACATAGAGTTTAATGAAAAAACTTTATGTTTTTTGTTATTTTACTTCACAAGACCAAAGTCCATGTTTATTGCAGTAACTATATAAGATACCAGGTTTGTAAGTAAATTCAGCTTTCGCTTCATCTTTAAGGTATTTAAATTCTTCTGTATCTTTTGTTTTAAAACAAATCCATTCAATTAAATGTTCATCTTCCATTACATGATTAACACTAACTAGTAATTTATTATCTTTAACTTCATAAGTTGGGACATGCTTTTCAAAACTAGCATCTGTTGAATTTGGAGTTAATGTTTCCATTGTATCACCGCAACAAGATAGACTTTCACACTTAAGTTCTCCTATAACTTTAATAGTGTTACCACATTTAGGACAATGTTTAATTATTAATTCTTCCATATTTTTTTCCTTTCATACAAATTATAATATAAATAATTAAGATAATCAATACTTAATCTTTTTTCACAACTTAATCTTTTTTGACTATTAAATTAATAGGTTTAATTTTAGTTATGATCTTAATTAAAATATTAAGTATTAGAACTAAAATAATTGTAATAATAAGGTTAGCAGTAAACATAATTGGTAATTTTATTATTCCATGCCAATTTTTAATATATTTATAAAGATAGTAGATTAAAGAACTTCCTATACCTTGACAAAAATAAAAGCTAATAGCATTTTTTCCTACCCAATGGAGTGGAGTTTTTTTTAGTTTAATTTTATCTTTCAAATAAGTGAATGTTATAATTGATATAAAAGAATAGAAAAGATAATTAATATGAAATTGTGATTTTGCTACTTGCATATCTAAAAAATTTAAGTCATTATAGAATAGAAGAAGAATCAAAATTAGAATATTTAGAACAATTAAAAATAAATAATTTCTAAATTTAGGTATTTTATAATTATAAAGATAGTATCCTAGTAAATAAATAAAATTATACATGAGAATTTCCGTATTTAAAAATAAAAAGTTTTGTCTATAAAGAGATATCCCATAAAAAAGAAAAAAAGTAATTAATATATATTTAAAGTTATTAAGATTACGATTATATTTATTATAAATACAAATTATAGTATTACTTAAAATAGTTACAATAAAGTACATAAAAATAAACCAGAATGAACCATTTACTACTTTTAAAACTTTCGTATTTGGAAATTTAAAAAATAATGAAGCAATTATATTTTTCAAAGTAAAAAGATTCTTTTCAAAGCAAAAGATAAAGACATAATAGATTATTAAAAAAATTACATATTTAAGCCAAATATTACATAATCCTTTTAAAGATTTTAAAAGAGACTTACTAAAATTAAAAGTCATTCCTGAAATAAAGATAAATAGGGGAACATCAATTATTAAAGATAAAGATTTTAACCAAATAGGGACATAAATTTCACCACTCCAAAAACAAGTATGAATAAAAATTATCCATATAGCGGCTATACCCCGCATTAAATCAATGTTGTTATCTCTTCTTTTCATATTGAATTCCTCTTTACTATAATTATAACCTAAAAATATCTTATCATACTTTATCATATTTTTCTATAAAATTATGTGAAATTAGACATAAATAAAAAAAACAATCTTACGATTGAAGAGTTTAAATTAATTGGTGGAGCTGGGGAGAGTTGAACTCCCGTCCGAAATTAGAGCTAGAAAAACGTCTACAAGGTTAGTTAATTCTAAAAATTCATTAGGAAATAAGTGAATTAACAAACATAAACCTAACTAGTTTAGTTAAATTCATTATTACTCCTAAACAAAGTAATAATATAATCTACAAAATGAACCCATTAGAAAATCCGTAGATAAGATTTAGTAAGGGTATTCGCATTTAAACTAAGCGAATGCTAATCTATTACTGTTTCCAGTTATATTTAAATTCTATTTAATGCATAGATGCACCTTGCAATTTAACCTCTCATTAATCCCGTCGAAACCATTGCAGCCCCATAACATGTATTATTATACATTATTTTAAAAAAAAAGTAAATAATAATTAGTATTTTTATTGACTGTTTAATTTAATTGTGGTAATATTTAGATATAGAGTATGGAGGATAAAAATGAAAAAATTAAATAAAAAAGGTTTTACGTTAGTTGAATTGTTAGCCGTTATCGTTGTTTTAGCGATTGTTATGTCATTAGCAGTTGTTGCAATTACTAATGTTTTGGATAGTACTAGAAAAAATTCGTTTGTAGCAGATGCTAAATCATTCTTAGAAGGAGCTCATCAATTAGTAAGTTCAGATGGAGTAAGTAATCTATTTGGACCATCTAATGGTGATTTCGCACCAACTTGTAGTGGTGGTAGTACAGATACAAAATATATCCCTATAAGTGCAATCAACTTAGATAGAGGTGGAGTTACAAGTCCTTATGGTAATAAATATATAAAAAGAGATCCTTCTGAAAGTAGTGATTTAACGACTTCAGTTACCGCAGATAAAGCCAAAAAAGGTTCTTACATAATGGTAGTTGCTACAACCGCTTCTTCAAGTGTAGGATGTACATATTCTTATAGTATCTTTTTAACAGACGGTGTTTATTCAATCGGAACGGCTGCAACACCAGAAGGAGAATTAACAGTTGATACAAGTAAAGTTAAAGTAGCTTCAGGGTTATAAAAGTTCGAGAAATCGAATTTTTTTCTTTATAAATTAATAAAAATTTGATAAAATGAAATTGAAAGAAGGTTTTTATGTTAATAATCGGTTCACATGTTGGTTTTACCAAAGATAAACAATTATTAGGAAGTTTAGAAGAAGCTTTATCATATGGTTCTAATACTTTTATGTTTTATACAGGGGCTCCTCAAAATACCAGAAGATATGATATAGATTCTAATTTAACAAGTTTGGCTTTAGAGAAAATGAAAAGTGAAGGAATAGATATAAATAAAGTTATTGTTCATGCTCCTTATATTATTAATTTAGCCAATGATGATGAAAGTAAATATGATTTTTCAATTAACTTTTTAAAAGGAGAAGTTAAAAGATGTGAAGAATTAAATATTAAATATATGGTTTTACATCCGGGAAGTCATGTTGGACTTGGAATCGAAAAAGGTATTGAAAATATAATTTACGGATTAAATCTCGTTTTAGAAGAAAGTCATGATGTTACAATACTACTTGAAACAATGGCCGGCAAGGGTAGTGAAGTAGGTAGTAACTTTGAAGAAATCAAAAAAATAATTGATGGAGTTACTAAAAAGGATTTAATTGGAGTATGCCTTGACACTTGTCATTTAAATGATAGTGGTTATGATATAAGCAATTTTGATAAAGTTTTAGATGAGTTTGATAAAATTATTGGTCTTGATTATATCAAATGTGTTCATGTAAATGATAGTAAGAATGTTTTAGGAGCTAGAAAAGATCGACATGAAAATATTGGTTACGGAACAATTGGTTTTGATAATCTATTAAAAGTCTTATATAATAATAGGCTAGAAGATATTCCTAAAATATTAGAAACCCCTTATATTTCTGATAAATCACCTTATAAAGAAGAAATAGAAATGATAAAAAATAAAAAATTTAATAAGAATTTAAAGGAAATTGTTGATTGATTTCCTTTTTTTTGGTAAAATAATATTGTTTTATCAAAGAGGTTATTATGAGTAAGTATAGTAAGGATGAAGTTATTGAAGGTTGTGTAACCGGAATTGAAAGTTATGGAATTTTCGTAACATTAGATGAATATTATAGTGGTTTAATACATATATCTGAAATATCTGATGGTTTTGTTAGAGATATTAATAAAGTTGCAGATATTGGGGAAACTATTAGAGTTCGGGTAATTGAAAGTGATGATGATACTTTTCATGTTAAGTTAAGCATTAAAAACTTAAATTACCGAATAAATAAACGAAAACTAGGAAAAATTGAAGAAACTGAACATGGATTTGATAATTTAGCTCTTAACCTTCCAAAATGGATAGAACAAAAAGAAAATGAAAAAAAATAAAAAAATTCTTGGAAATTGTTGACATCTTTTAAATAAAATGATATATTTAATGATGTCTCGTGCAGATATGCACATTTGGGCGATTAGCTCAGTTGGTTAGAGCACTTGCCTTACAAGCAAGGGGTCATAGGTTCGAGTCCTATATCGCCCACCATTTTAATGCCGAAATAGCTCAATTGGTAGAGCAATTGATTTGTAATCAATAGGTTACGGGTTCGATTCCTGTTTTCGGCACCAGTTTGGAGAGATAGCGAAGTGGCTAAACGCGACAGACTGTAAATCTGTTCCTTCGGGTTCGATGGTTCGAATCCATCTCTCTCCACCACGTTAGTGCCTCGTAGCCAAGTGGTAAGGCACGAGACTTTGACTCTCGCATGCGCTAGTTCGAATCTAGCCGAGGCAACCAAACAAGTCCCGTTAGCTCAGTAGGTAGAGCATTTGACTTTTAATCAAAGGGTCGTGAGTTCGAATCTCGCACGGGACACCATTTA
>CANQJD010000030.1 GCA_947624175.1 uncultured Bacilli bacterium | reverse complement strand
ATAATTAAATCAACTCTCTTTTTATCTTGATTTAATTATATCATAATTTATTTAAAATTTTTTAAGCGATTGCCATAGATATCTTTACAAATTAAAGATTCTATTATATAATCTTTCTGAAAAAAGGAAATATATAAGGTGTGTGATTGTATGTTAAATATTGTTTTATATGAACCAGAGATACCTACTAATACGGGTAATATTATGAGAACTTGTGTTGCAACGGGAACGAGATTACATTTAATTGAACCATTAGGTTTTAAATTAGATTCAGCTAGTATTAAAAGAAGTGGGGTTAATTATATTGATAAATTAGAATATTATGTATATAAAAACTTTGAAGACTTTAAAAGTAAAAATAAAGGAACTTATTATTATTTTACAAGATATGGTAAGAAACCTCATACAAGTTTTGATTATAAGAAAAGTTATCAAGAAGGAGATATTTATTTAATATTTGGTAAAGAGTCAACTGGTATTCCAAGAGAAATATTAAGGAAAGATTTAGAACATTGTATGCGAATACCAATGACTAAGAATGTACGTAGTCTAAACTTATCTAATTGCTGTGCGATTGTTATCTATGAAGTTTTAAGGCAGCTTGATTATTTAGATTTATTAAGATGTGAACCTCATAAAAGTGAAGATTATATAATTGATGGTATTGAAAATAGAGAAGTAAAATAAATGTAAATAATAAATAAAATCTTAAAAAAGTAGTTGCTATTAATTGATATTAATGATATTATTAACTTGTAAATAGAAAGGAGTACCCCGTATGATAAATAATGCTAATGTATCAAATTTATATGTCAACAATGAGTTAACTATGGGGGGGGTATAGCACCTAAATCACTTTCTATAAAAATTGACAAATTTAGACACATAAAACTAGTAGAATAGAACTAGATTTATGTGTTTTTTGTTATTTGATTTGAAATAAGGGACAAGATATATTATAATTGTAATAGAAAGTAGGTAAGTATGCAAAGAAAAAATATGATTATATTAATGATATCACTTAGTTTAGTTTTACTATTAGGAAGTAGTTATGCACTTTTAAGGAGTACCCAAGTAGGAAGTAATCCTTATGTAATAAATGTTGGAAACTTGCAAGTAACATTTGATAGTGGTAAAACTGAAAAATTAAGTTTAGACAATATGTATCCTATGAGTGATAAAGAAGGGATGAGTCAGACTGATGAATTAGGTTTTATAGTTATGAATACAGGAACAGTAGCATCATACTACGATATTACATTAGAAGAAACAAGTACGAATCCTGAATTTAAAAGTGTCATAAGATTTATAAGTAATAAAGATAGTAAAGGTTATAATGAACCTAAGACATTAAGTGAAGATAAATATATTGAAGTAGGAGGATATTTAGAATCAAATAAAAGTAGTAGTTATAAAGTAAAAGTATGGCTAGATTATAATGCTACAGAAGATTATATGGATAAAACATTTACAGCTAAAGTAGTAGTAAATAGTTTTCAAGAAAGTAGTTATGCTAAAGATGTAATTAAGAGTAAATTAGTAAAATATTCTGAATCAAGTAAAGAAGATTTTTCTGGAGGACTTGTTGCAGTAAATACTGATGGTGATTTATATAATGAAATTGAAGATAATCAAGAAATAAGAGAATATCGTTATTCTGGTCCTACTGTCAATAATTATGTAACTTTTAATGATGAATTATGGAGAATATTGGGAGTATTTAAAGAAGGACATGATGAATTTATAAAAATAGTTAGAAATGATAATTTACCATATAATGTATTACCTAACACTTTTCTAAAAAATAATATAGAATATACTATTAAAACTGATGATTCTGGTAAAGTTTATTGGAATAATAATTCAGTTTCTGAAGTAGCAGATTGGACAACGGCTGGTATTCAATATTATTTAAATAATGAAAATGATGATAGAAATAGTAAAGGGTATTTATATTATTTAACAAATGATGCTAAAAATATGATTAGAGAAACGAAATATTACTTAGGTAATGTTGAATATTATTATGATTCAACTCCATTATGGAGAGGTGTAAATACAATAGTAACTTATAATAATGAAAGAGAAAATATAATATGTGATTCTTCTATAATAGAATTTTCTGATACTAAAAAATGTAGCATTTGGTATGGTAATAAAGCAACTTGGATAGGAAAAGTTGGTCTGTTATATCCAAGTGATTATGGCTATGCTGCAACTAGTAATTGGTGGCATACTGAATTAGTTCCAAATAAATATAATACTGCTAATGCCAATAAAAGTAATTGGATAGCCTTAAGTATTGTTGAACAAATTTTAAGCATAAGTCCATCATCACGTGGCAAAGGTTTTTATATTAGTTTAAACCCATCTGATATAATGGATCATCATACTAAAAATAGTTATTTAAATTTAAAACCAACTTTACATTTAAAAAGTAATGTTAAAATAGATGGAGGTTTAGGAACTTTAGATAGTCCTTACACCTTAAAAATGGAATAATCGTAAATAAATGTAAAAAGATAAGAAAAATCTTGTCTTTTTTTTAATACAAGAGTATAATTATTAATGTAGAAAGTAGGATAGAAATGGCAAAGAAAAAAAAGAAAAAAGAGACAAGTAAGAAGTTTCAATATCAAGTTGAGTTATATGGAATTTTGTATATTTTAATTGGTATTTTAGGTATATGCGGATATGGTCCTTGTGGAGAATTAATCTGTGCTTTTTCAGCCTTTTTGTTTGGTTGCTTATATTTTTTATTCCTTATTGCTTTAATTGTTGTAGGAGTATATATTGTCTTAAAAAAAGAATATCCTGATTTTTTGAATACTAAGTTAATTGGTTTATATATTTTAATAATTGGTTTATTAATTCTTTTACATACCTCTTATTTAAAAGATGGATTTGCTGGTTTTGGAGAGACTATGAAAATTACTTTTTCCAATGTTATGAATGTCTTTGATATAGTAGATGGAGCAAGCAGGAGTTTAACATTTAGAAATATTGGGGGTGGAATCGTTGGAGGATTCTTCTTAAGTTTATTTGCTGCTTTATTTGCATCCCAAGGAGTTAAAATTATTTATATTGTTTTAATTTCTTTTGGTGTATTAATTATAACTGGTATTAGTATTGCTGATGTTATTAAAAAATTCTTAGAACAAAGTAAGAAAATGATGCCTCATAAGAAAGATGAACATTATGTTGGGGCTCATGAGAGAGAAGTTAAAATTAATGATAACGAAGAAGATGAAGATGATGGTAAGATTGTTATTTCAAATATTAAAGATTTAAAAACAGCTAAGGTTAATAATCCAGCCGAAGAAGAGCAAGAAGAAAAAGAAGTTAGTTCTAGTGAAGTAGTAGTTAATAAAAATTATCAATTACCACCTTTATCGCTTTTAGATACACCTAAAAAAGTTAAAACGAATAATCAAGGAAATATTGAAAGTAATATTACTAAATTAGAAGAAGTATTAAGAGAATTTGGTATTATCGGGCATGTTGTTGAAGTAACGGTTGGACCTGCTATAACTCAGTATGAATTAGAGTTAAAAGCCGGTACAAAATTAAGTAAGTTAACCAGTATTAATAAAGAAATAAGCCTAGCTTTAGCTAAAAAAGATGTTCGGATTCAAGCACCAATTCCTGGTAAAAGTACAGTTGGAATTGAAATATCTAATGAAACTCCAACGACAGTTTATATAAGAGAAATTATGGAGAAGTTAGTAGCTGAACATTCTAGTAATAAATTATTAGTTGCTTTAGGTAAAGATATTTTAAGTAAACCAAAATATTGTGAAATAAATAAAACACCACATTTACTAGTTGCTGGTGCAACTGGATCTGGTAAATCAGTTTGTATTAATTGTATTTTAATAAGTATTTTAATGAATGCTAAACCAGATGAAGTTAAGTTATTATTAGTAGATCCTAAAAAAGTTGAGTTATCAATTTTTAATGGAATACCACATCTATTAGCACCAGTTGTAACGGATCCTAAAAAAGCCAGTGTTGCACTATCAAAAATTGTTAAAGAAATGGAAGATAGATATGATATCTTTGAAGAGAGGGGAGTTAAAAACATTGGCAGTTACAATGAAATGGTTGAAAAGAAGAATAAAAATTTAAGTGATGATGAAAAGTTAAAAAAGATGCCTTATATTGTTGTCATAGTTGATGAACTTGCGGATTTGATGTTAGTTGCATCTAAAGAAGTTGAAGACTCAATCATGCGAATTACCCAAATGGCAAGAGCAGCTGGAATTCACTTAATCATTGCAACTCAAAGACCATCAACTGATGTTATCACTGGTGTAATTAAAGCTAATATTCCATCTCGGATATCCTTTGCCGTTTCAAGTGGGATTGATTCCAGAACAATTTTAGATATGACAGGAGCTGAAAAGTTACTTGGTCGAGGTGATATGTTATTCTTACCAATGGGAGAATCAACTCCAACTCGTATTCAAGGTGCTTGGATAACGGAAGAAGAAGTTAAAAAAGTTGTTGATTTCACAATTAGTCAACAAAAAGCTATGTATGATGAAAAGATGTTAAACTTAAATTCAACAAGTGACTCAGAAGGAGGAAAAATTTCAGCTAACTCTGATATTAAAGAAGAATATGATGACCCTTTATATGATGAAATAGTTGAATTTGTTATCACCCAAGGAAAAGCTAGTAGTTCTCTTTTACAAAGAAGATTTAAACTAGGTTATAATAGAGCAGCTCGTATTGTTGATTTACTAGAAGAAAGAGGAATTGTAGGACCACAAAATGGTTCTAAACCAAGAGAAGTTTTAGTTAAACTTGAAAAAGATAATGATGATGAAGAAGTTATCTAGATTATTTTTAAAAGTTGTGTTATACTATTAATATAAGAATAGGAGGAGTATCATGAATACAAGTTATTTATTAAGTGTTTTAGATTTATATTTAGCAAAAGAACAAAATGGTAATATGATTATTGAAATAGAAGATGTTGGAAATTTTATTAAATTTAATTTTTCATATACTTTTGATCATACAAATAGAACTTCTATTAAAGTAGATAAGACGGAATTCATGGGAAGAATAGAAGAATTTATTAGTAAGATTCAAAATAATTTAGAGATTAGTAAAGAAAATTTAGTTAACTTTAATAATCAAAGTGTTTATACAGTAGATTTAGAAACAGGACGAAAGATATCATTTACTAATTTTTCGGATGATAATATTAATTTAATTAGAGGTAACTTTAAAAATCTTCCAGCTCAAGTTCTTGAAAAAACTCCTATTAATGTCCCTGCTCTTGATAATTTAGTAATTGATATTGATGAGGAAGAAGAAAGTTATGAAGAAATACTTGAAAAAAATATCAAAAGAAGACCAGCTTTCTCCTTCGGTTTTACAAGTTTTGCAACCTTATTTGTAACAGCTATTTGGTTTTTAGATATATTCATGATAGCCTTATGGATATTTAAAGCACTTGGAAAATAAGTTAGAAATAACTTATTTTTTTGTCAAGAATATAGAAAAATATTAATTAGCATGTTATAATTTAATTAATGATTGGGGGAACTCTATGAAAAAAGAAAATTTAACACCAGCTGATACTTATCAAGTGTATTCAAAAGGAATAATTACTTCTGAAAAGATAGAAATATTAACTAATTTATATCAACCTATTATTGGTTATACGGCAGTTTCTTTATATCTTTCTCTTTTGAATGATTTTAATGGCAAAAGTCAAGAAACTGAAGAATTTTCACATCATCATTTAATGACTTTAATGCAATTAAAACTTGATTTAATAAGAGATGCGAGATTAAAATTAGAAGGAATTGGATTACTTAAAACTTATTATAAAGAAGGAGAGATTAATAACTATCTCTATGTTTTATATTCTCCTGTTTCAGCTTATGAATTTTTTAATCATCCGATTCTAAATATTGTTTTATATAATAATATTGGAGTTTCAGAATATCAAAAACTCCAAAGTTATTATAAAGCAGAAAGGATACCTATCAAAGATTTTCAAGATATAACAACCTCATTTGAAGAGGTTTATACACCAAATACTAATACCAGTTTATTATTTGATAATATTGATATTAGAAATGATAAAAAGATTAATTTAGCAGTTAAAAGTAATTTTGATATAGATTTATTAATTGAAAGTATTCCTAAAATATTAGTTAATGAAAGATGTTTCACGAAAGAGGTTAAAGAACTTATTTTAAATTTAGCTTATATTTATCGAATTGATAATTTAACGATGCAAGGTTTAGTTCGAAATTCTTTAAATGAACGAGGTTTAATTGATAAAAATGAACTTCGGAAAAGTGCTAGAAATCATTTTCAATTTGAAAATAATGGCAGATTACCAACTTTAATTTATAATAAACAACCAGAATACTTGAAAACCCCACTTGGGTCTGATTCAAAGATGGCAAAACTTATTTATATGTTTGAAAATACAACCCCTTATGATTTCTTAAGAAAAAGTTATGGTAATGTAGAGCCAACTAATGCTGATAAAAAATTAATTGAAAATTTAATGCAAGAACAAAAGATAAATCCGGGAGTTATTAATGTGTTAATTGATTATGTTTTAAAAGTTAATAATAAGAAATTAACCAAAAATTATGTTGAAACGATAGCTGGACAATGGAAAAGATTAAATGTTGAAACAGTAACTGATGCTATGGAAGCATCTCGTAAAGAACATAAGAAATTGAAGAAAACAATGTTTAAAAATGATTATAAGAAGTCTCCTAAAAACGACTTGGAAGGATTACCAATTTGGTTTGATAAAAAGATAGAAAAAGAAGAAGAAGGTTTAGAAGAATTAAATGAAGTATTAAAAGATTTTGAATAGAAAGAAGGTGTTACTTTGATTTATATAACAGGTGATAAACATGGTGATTATGAAGAAATATTTTCCTTTTGTTTAAAAAATAAAACTAAACCTACGGATATTATGATAGTTTTAGGAGATTCTGGAATTAACTATTATTTAAATGATAAAGATTATATATTAAAGAATAGTTTAAAACAAATTCCTATTACTTTCTTTCTAATTCATGGTAATCATGAGGAAAGACCTGAAAATATAAAAACTTATAAAACTAAAAAGTTTCATAATGGTTTAGTTTACTATGAGAAAGATTATCCTAACCTTTTATTTGCTAAAGATAGTGAAATATATAATTTTAATAACAAAGAAGTATTAGTTATAGGTGGAGCATATAGTGTTGATAAACAATTTCGTTTATTATATGGTTATAATTGGTATTCATCAGAACAACCAAGTCAAGAAATTAAAGATAAAACTTTAGAAGTATTAAAAAAGAATAATAATAAGATAGATATAATTTTATCTCATACTTGTCCTTATAAATATATTCCAAGAGAAGTATTTTTAAGTGGGGTTGACCAATCAAAAGTAGATAATTCAACTGAATATTTTTTGGATATTATTGAAGATAATACTAATTATGTTTCTTGGTATTGTGGGCATTTTCATACGGATAAAAAAATTGATAAAATAAGATTTATGTATGATGATATAGTAGAATTTAATTAATGAAAAAAGCAATATTAAAATAGTAATTATTGATAATTAATATTGTTTATGGTCGAAAATTTCGACCACAAACATAAAAGAAGACAATTGTTATTAATTGATAAAGTTAATAAAATAATATTTAAATTTGTAAAACTTGATACTTAATAAATTTTAAAAGGTTATTGACAATTAAGAAATAAGTGTTATAATTTAAACATAAATATGTTGATTAGGACATGGTTTATTAAATTATTTTTAAGAGAGTTAGTGGTTGGTGGAAACTAATAAATGTTTAATAAATTACTACCTATGAATAGGACTCGAAAGAGAATCCCGGGTGTTACTCGTTAACAAATTAAGTTAAAATTAGGATGGTACCGTCGATTAGACTCCTTGGTAGCATCTTTTTTTAATTAACATATTTTAAAGGAGAGGATAGAAATGATAAATATTAAAGAAAACCCTGAATTAAATATTTTAAACCATAGTGGAGCGCATTTATTGGCTCAAGCAGTTAAGCATTTATACCCTAAAGCTTTATTTTGGGTTGGACCAGTTATAAATGAAGGATTTTACTATGATATTGATTTAGGTGATGAAAAAATTACGGAAGAAGATTTAGGTAAAATTGAAAAAGAAATGAAGAAAATTGCCAAAGATGGTAAAAAAATCATTCGTCATGAGATAAGTCGCGAAGAAGCATTAGAAATGTTTAAAGATGATCCTTATAAAATAGATTTAATTAAGGAAATGGATGATGATACGGTAATTAGTTGTTATAGTCAAGGAGATTTTACGGATCTTTGTAGGGGACCTCATGTTGATTCAGTTAAAGAACTTAAATACTTTAAATTATTAAAAGTAAGTGGGGCTTATTATAAGGGAGATTCGAAAAATAAAATGCTTCAAAGAATCTATGGAGTGGCCTTTAAAAATGAAGAAGATTTAAATAATTATTTAACGGAACTTGAAGAAGCTAAAATGCGAGACCACAGGAAGATTGGAGCTAATTTAGAATTATTCATGTCTCATGATTTAGTTGGTAAAGGAATGCCTTTATGGTTACCCAATGGTGCTATTATTAGAAAACAACTAGAAAACTATATCTATGAAAAAGAACAAAAACTAGGATACTTACATGTTTATACCCCATGTGTTGGAACCGTTGATTTATATAAAACATCAGGTCATTGGGATCATTATAAAGAAAATATGTTCCCATCTATGAAAGTTGATGATGAAGAATTTGTCTTAAGACCAATGAATTGTCCACATCATATGTTAATCTATAAAAATAGTTTGCATTCATATCGTGATTTACCAATTCGAATCGGGGAATTTGCAACGGATTTTAGATATGAAGCCAGTGGAGCAGTTAAAGGACTTGAAAGAGTTCGTTGTATGTGTCAAAATGATGCTCATTTATTTGTTCGACCTGACCAAATTGGAGAAGAATTTAAAAAAGTTGTTTCTTTAATTCTTGATGTTTATAAAGATTTTGGATTAAAAGATTATTCATTTAGATTATCTTTAAGAGATCCAAGTGATAAAGAAAAATATTTTGATGATGATGAAATGTGGAATACAGCCGAAGACAAATTAAGAGAAGTTTTAAATGAATTTGGATGTGAATATACGGAGGCAATTGGAGAAGCAGCTTTTTATGGACCAAAACTAGATGTTGAAGTAAAACCAGCGGTTGGACCTGAAGTAACACTTTCAACTTGCCAACTTGATTTCCTTCTTCCAAGAAGATTTGACTTATCATACATTGACCAAAATGGTGAAAGACAAACGCCAGTGGTTCTTCACCGAGCAATCTTTGGTACATTTGATAGATTTACAGCTTTCTTAATTGAAGAGACAAAAGGGGCCTTCCCACTTTGGCTTGCACCAGTTGGAATTAACATTATTCCAGTTAACAATGATATTCATTTTGAATATGCTAATAAAGTTAAAACAATGTTAGAAGAAAAAGGATTCAGAGTAATCCTTGATAATCGAAATGAAAAGTTAGGTTACAAGATGCGGGAAAGTCAAACTAAAAAAATTCCCCTTACTTTAATCCTTGGTGATAAAGAAATGGAAAATAACGAAATTAGTTATCGTTTATATTCAGAGAAAGATACAACAACTTTAAAACTAGATGATTTTATAAAATTTGTAGAAGAAAAACGTGATAATAAAAACTAAAAGTGCCTAGTCAGCACTTTTTAATATTTCCATAATCAAATTAGAAACCGAATTATATCCTTTTAAACAAACATCCTTAATTTTATTACTTGCATCTCCAATATAATAACCATTAAATAATTTTAACATTGAATAATCATTTTCATTATCACCAACCGTATAAATATTATTATTAATTAAACCAAGTTTATCTTTTAAAGTTAGAATAGCTGAACCCTTATTAATACCTTTATTCTTTAAACAAAAATAAGTTATATCATTATAAGAATAAACTAAAAAATCATAATTAGGATATTTCTCTTGCATTTTATAATATTTATCTAAAAAAGTATTTGTAATATTAATATTTTCAATTACAATATTACAACCAATCATTTCACCATTTTGCATAGTATCATAATAATCATCAGGGTAGGAATGTTGAATTTTTTTAATGTTAGCATAATCTTTTAAAGTTAAAAACTCTTCTAAAATACTTGGTTCTAAATCAAATTTAGCAATGATATTATCAAATTTATCATAAAGAATTGAACCATCACAGCAAGATAGGTAATCATAACTAATATTATATTTTCGAGTAACTTCTTTTAAAGATTTAAAACTTCGACCTGATGATAACATAAATAAATTTCCCTTATCTTGAAAATCTTTAATACATAAATTATTTTTTTTAATATCATTATCATCTAAATAATAAGTTCCATCAAAATCACTGACTAATAATTTCATACCTCACCTCAATATAATTTATTCTATTATAGCAAATTCTTGGCTTTTTTGTCTATTTTTGTGTTATTTTTTTCTATTTCATGTTATAATTTAATAGAGATGTAGGTGATTTAGATGTATAAAATTATGGATGGAAATGAGGCATGTAGTTATGTTTCATATAACTTTACGGAATTAGCAGGAATTTATCCCATTACTCCGGCTAGTCCCATGTCTGAATATATTGATAAAGATAGTTTAGATAAAAAGAATTTCTTTGGGTCTAAAGTAAGAGTTGTTGAAATGCAAAGTGAAGCAGGAGCTATTGGAATGGTTCATGGAAGTTTATTATCAGGAGTATTAACAACAACTTATACAGCTTCCCAAGGCTTACTTTTAATGATACCTAATATGTATAAAATAGCAGGGGAAGGATTACCTTTAGTTATTCATGTTGCGTCGCGCAGCTTATCAACTCATGCTTTATCAATTATGGGTGATCATCAAGATATCTATGCAACGAGACAAACCGGTTTTGCAATTCTTGCTAATAGTAGTGTTCAAGATGTCATGGACTTAACAAGTGTTAGTCATTTATCAGCTATTAAAGGACATATTCCTTTTATTAATTTCTTTGATGGATTTAGAACCAGTCATGAACTTAATAAAGTCGAGGTTATTGATTTAGATAAAGTTTCTAAATTAATTGATAAAAAAGAATTAGAAAAATTCCGTAATCGAGGATTAAATATTGATAATCCAAATACCTTTGGTACTTGTCAAATGGATGATGTGTATTTTCAATATGCTGAAGCTAAGAATAAAAATTATGATAATTTACCTGATATTGTTAATGATTATATGCAAGAGATTAATAAAATAACTGGTAAAAATTATAAACCTTTTAATTACTATGGAAGTCCTAATGCAGTAAATATAATAGTTGCTATGGGAAGTGTTTGTGAAACAATTAAAGAAACAATTGATTACTTAAATACAGGAGGACTAGAATTTGGTCTTATTGAAGTTCATTTATATCGACCATTTTCAAGTAAATACTTGCTTAAAGTCTTACCAAGAAGTGTTAAAAAAATTGCCGTTTTAGATAGAACGAAAGAACCAGGTAGTAATGCACCTTTATATTTAGATATAGCAAGTTTCGTAAAAGAAAATAATTTAGACATAGAAGTATATGGGGGAAGATATGGTTTATCTGGTAAAGATACTAATCCAAGTCATATTAAAGCCATATTTGATTATATGAATTCCGATAAATTATTTAATAACTTTACAATTGGTATAATTGATGATGTAACGAAATTAAGTTTAAAAACCACGAAGTTTACAAATCCAAGTAAAAACTATGAAATGTTAATTTATGGTTTTGCCTCAGATGGTATGGTTTCGGCTAGTAAAGATATTATTAAAATAACTGGTAATGGCAGTAATGCTTTTGTCCAAGGTTACTTTGAATATGATTCTAAAAAATCAGGTGGAGTAACTATTTCACATTTAAGATTTGGTAAAAAGCCAATTCAATCAACTTATTATGTCGATAAAGCTAATACTTTAGTAGTTACTAAAGATATGTATTTAAAGAAATTTGATTTATTAAGTAAAGTTAAAGATGAAGGAATATTTATTTTAAATACGGAAAAATCTTCAAGTGAAATTTTAGATTTCTTATCTAATCGTGATAAAAATACGATTAAGAATAAGAAAATTAAATTTTATATAATTGATGCAACGAAGATTGCAAATGATGTTGGATTACCTGGTAAAATCAGTTCCATTATGGAAGTTTTAATCTTTAAACTTTGTCATATTATTGATTTTGAATATGCCTATGATGAGATTAAGAAGAGTTTGGAACATAAATTCAAGAATAAAGGTAATGATGTACTTGATAAGAATTTAGAAGCAATTACCAAAGTATTAGATAGTTATTTAGAAGTTCCAGTAACAAGAAAAGATGTGGGAATGCTTGAAGATGAGAAAAATGAGATGACCGTTTTTGAAATCTTAGAGCAAAGATTAGGTGGTAAGATTCCGGTTAGTTCCTTCTTGGGTAACTATGATGGTATGACTCCTCCTGGAACGGCAGCCCTTGAAAGAAGATTCACATCTCCTATAGCCCCATGTTACTTAAAAGAAAATTGTATTAGTTGTAATATGTGTTCTTTCGTTTGTCCACATGGAGTAATTCGTCCTTATTTATTAACTGAAGAAGAATACGAGAAAGCTCCTGAATATGTTAGAAGCGAATGTATTGAAACATCAATTAAAAGTAAACTTTATAAATTTACAGTTGCAGTTAATGTTGCAAATTGTACAGGATGTGGTCTTTGTGTTAAGACTTGTCCTGGTAAGAAAAATAAAAAGGCTTTAACCATTAAAGATAGTAAAATCTTAGTTTCTGAAAAAGAACAAAAACGATTTGAATATTTAGAAAAGAATATAGAAGAGAAGGATGTTTTAGATAAATTTACGGTTAAAGGAAGTCAATTAATTAAACCTAAGTTCCAGTATCCAGGTGCTTGTGCAGGATGTGGAGAAACGGGATATTTAAAACTTATTAGTCAATTATTTGGCGATAATTTAGTCGTTGCTAATGCAACGGGTTGTTCTTCAATTTATTCAGCATCATACCCTGCAACGGCCTTTAAAGTCCCTTGGGCTAATTCGTTATTTGAAGATAATGCAGAGTTTGGTCTTGGAATGAAAATTGCAGATACAACGATGAAAGAAAGAATTAAAGAAATCTTAAAAGATAGATTAAAAAATGCAACGATTAAAGAAACGAAGTTATTTGAAGGATATTTAGAAGATACACCAAATGCTGATTTAGATTTATATAAATATGTTCTTGAAAATAAAGATAAAGAATTATTACCATATAAAAACTTTATTAAGAATAAAACAATCTTTATAGTTGGTGGAGATGGTTGGGCTTATGATATTGGTTTTTCAGGACTTGATCATGTGCTTGCTAATAACTATAATGTTAATATTTTAGTTCTTGATACAGAAGTATATTCAAATACGGGAGGCCAAGCAAGTAAGTCTAGTCAAATTGGAGTTGTTGCTAAATTTGCGGCTTATGGTAAGAAAACCAATAAAAAAGATTTAACGAAGATTGCTTTAACTTATAAAAATGCTTATGTTGCAACCGTAAGTTTAGGTGCTAGTATGACTCATACTATAAAGACCTTTAAAGAAGCTGTTGAATACAATGGGCCAAGTATTATTATAGCTTATGCACCTTGTATATCACACGGTATTTTAAAAGGAATGGATGCAACCGAGGAACAAAAACTAGCTGTTGAATCCGGATACTTCCCATTATTTAGAAATAATCCAGAAAAAGGTTTCTATTTAGATTCCGAAGCTGATTTCTCTAAATACTATGAATTTATCTCTGGTGAAGATAGATACAGAACATTAAAGAAATTAAATCCAGATGAATATAAAGAATTATTAGAAGAAAATTTAGAAAATGCTAAGGAAAGATATAATTATTTCTTGGAACTTGATAAAAATAAAAAAGACGAAGAATAAATAATAGAAAGGAGTAAGGTTTAGGATAAAAAACTAAACCTTGACTATTTTATGTTAACTTTATTTTGTGAAAATGCTGGAGTTGTTAGAATACTTTATTTTATTAAAACAGCTATAATGATTATGCAATTCGTTATACCAATTGGTTTGATTATTACTATAGCAATTGATTTATATAAAAATTTAATCATGGGTATAACTGATGATAGATATAGTGTTGTGAAAAAAATTAGTACTAAAATTTTTGCAGCTATTTTAATCTTTTTAATACCAACTATAATCAATTTATTATTTAAAATATTAGCATCGACTAATGCAGTTAGTAATTACTATAGTGATAATTTTGTTACTTGTTATAATGAAGCTAGTATTGAACTTGCTAATCGATTACAACAAGCTGAAGATTTAAAATTAGAGCAAGAGGAAGAAGAGGAGAGAAAACAAACTTTAATAGAAGCTGAAGTATATAGAGCTAAACTTAAAGCTTTACAAGAAAGTAATTTAAAAAATCAAAATAGTGATGGAACTTATAATCCTAATTTAACTGATTTAAATAAACAAAATGGAGTTTATGTTCAAAATGGTGTTTTTTATAAACCAAAAGGTGCATCTGGTAAGAATTGTCCGAGTAATCCTACTAAACAAGGATATCGGAATAAATATGGTTATAATGATCATTTCTTTGATATGCTTATAAATTTACAAAAAGCAGCTAAAGAAGCAGGTTATACATTTACTTATAGTACTCATGGTTGTAGAAGTTATAATGATCAAGTTGCAACTGCTAAAAAATATGCTAATGAACCAGGACGAGCTGCCAAACCTGGTAATTCTAATCATGGCTGGGGAGTTGCGGCTGATTTAGATTTTGGCTCTTCAAAAGCTGAAAAATGGGTTCATGATCATGCTAAGGAATATGGTTTACATTTTCCATTATATGGTAAAAATTATAAGGGTTATCAAGAACCATGGCATATTGAGCCTATTAATTTAAAAACGTATTAGGAGGTCAAATGTTAGATATTATTAAAGAAAATAAAAAAAATATTTTAATTGTTTCGATTTTTCTAGTCTTTTTAGTTGTTTTATCAATTATTGCTAGTATATTCGTTAAAAATACTAATACAGTTTTAGTAACATCTTATGTTTCTAATCTTACAAAAGAAGACCTTCAAGAAGTTACGGATTGTAATTTAGATGAAGTTTTACAAGATAGTAATATTCCTTATTTTAAAGTTTCTAATACTTTTTATGATAAGATGAATGAAGAAATAATGTATGAATTTCTTTTAAGAGCTTGTTATCAAAATGGAATAATTGATTATTCAGCAAGTATAAATGATGATATATTATCATTAGCTTTAAATATTAGTTATGAAAGTATAAATGATTTAACTTATGTTGAATATAAAACTTATAATATAAATATTAAAACAAATGAAGTAGTTGATAATTCATATCTTTTAAATAAATATAATAAAACTTTAGATGACGTTACAAATGTTGTTATGGGAAAACTTTTAGATTACTATTATTATGAAAAAGAACATAATTATATAGATTCTAGGACTTCTATTAGTGATTATTTAGATATTTTAGAATATGAACCTGTTACTATTCAAAATATGAAACTTTATATTGATAATAATAATGATTTGTGGCTTTTTAAAGAATATACTTTAAGTGAAGCGATGATGCGTTATGAAGATTATCCAGTTATATCAATAAGGTTTAAATTAACTTAATTATTGTAAAAATATGTAAAGAAGATAGCTGATAATTAATTATTTACTTTATATGACTTTTATGATAAAATAAAGTCATAAGAAGGAGTTGATTGTATGAAAAAAGAAATTGCAACTGGTACTCATGATTTTAAAGAAATAATAGAAACAAATAGTTTATATATTGATAAAACCTTATTTATTAAAGAATTAATTGATGATACATCAAAAGTAGTTTGTTTTCCAAGACCAAGAAGATTTGGGAAAAGTTTGAATATGTCTATGCTTGATTATTATTTTAATCGTGAATATGATGATAGTGAATATTTATTTAAAGGTTTAAATATAAATAAAGAAGAAGATAAATACTTGATGGAAATGAATAAGTATCCAGTTATATCATTATCCTTAAAAGAGTTAAAGAAAGATACATATCAGGAATTTATTGATAAGTATAAAACTTTAATGGCTAATCTATATTTAAAATATAAAATTGTTTTAGAAAATTCTAATGTTGATAAAGATTTTTATAATAGAATAATCAAAAAAGAAGAAGAAAGTGAATTAGCAGATAGTTTATCTTATTTAGTTAATTATTTAAAAGAATATTATAATCAGGAAGTAATAGTATTATTAGATGAATATGATGCTCCTATTTTATATGCTTATGAAATGGATTATTATGATAAAATGATAACATTTATAAAACAATTATTTGTAACAACATTTAAAGATAATAATAATTTAAGAAAGGGAATAATAACAGGAATATCAAGAATAAGTAAAGAAAATTTATTTAGTGATGCTAATAATATTGAAGTATATAATATGACTGATTCTAGGTATTCTACTTATTTTGGATTTACAGAAAATGAAGTTAAAGAAGTATTAAAAGAATATGATTTAGAAAATACTTTCGATGATGTAAAGAAATGGTATGATGGATATTTATTTAATAAAACAACAATTTATAACCCTATTAGTATATTAAAATATTTAAAAAATGAAGACCATGAATTGATGGCTTATTGGACAAATACTGGAGGAGTTGGATTACTTAAAAATTTAATATATAACATAAAAAATAAAACTAATCTACTTTCGGAATTTGAAAGTTTAATCAATAAAGGTTATGTTGAACATGTAGATATAGATTTAAATATGGATTTAAGAAATTTAAAAGGAGACCCAAATACGGTATGGACTTTATTCATGTTTAGTGGTTATTTAACTCCAAGAGAATATGCAGGTAATCTTAAAAATGTAACTTTAAAAATACCAAATAAAGAAATAAAAGATAACTTAATTAAAATGTCAACAAGTTGGTTTATCATTGATTATAATGGAAATAGTATGGTTAAGTATTTAACTAATAGTGCTATAGATGATTTTAGAAATGATTTAGAAAGTATTGTTTTAGAGACATTTAGTTATCTTGATGTACCTGGTAATTCAGCATCAGAAGCATTTTATCATGCTTTTGTAATGGGATTACTTCGAGTTGATAACGAATATTATGAAGTAACAAGTAATCGAGAATCTGGTTATGGAAGATATGATGTTATGTTAAAACCTAAAGTTAAAGATATACCTGCTTATATAATAGAATTTAAGTTAGTAAGAGATAATGATTTTGATAATGTAATTGAAGATGGTTTTAAGCAAATAGATGAAATGAAATATAATGAAGCTATTAAGAAATATGATGTTATAAAAATGGTAATAGCCTTTAAAGGAAAAAAATTAAAACTAGAAACTAGATAATGTCAACTATATTGTAAACTTTAACCCGAATTATTAAAAAGTAGTTGATATTCCTCAAATATCATGATAAGATTAATTCATAAATAGAAAGGAGTGACCATCATATAAAAAAAATAGTTAATGTATCAAATAAACCTTGTCAACATAGAGTAAACAATGGGGGGGGTTACTAACTAAGATACAAATAGTAAATTACAAAGTTAAACAAGAGGCGACATAAAGATGTAGTATGGTAGTACTATATTCTTTGTGTCGTTTTAAAATATATACTTGTAAAATACTTAAAAGTATTCTATAATATAATTAGAATAAAGGGATTGAACCCTAGAGGAAGGAGATAATAAAATGAACAATCAAAGCAGTAAGAAGAAAGGTGCGCCAGTTCGGTGCTTTATATATAGTCGGGTGGGAAACCGACATGGTAAGGTCTAGCCAACCGCCATTAGTTAGCCTTGGAGTCGAAGTCGTGAGATTAGATTTAAGCGTAGGCAAACGAGCATACGAGCCATAATGAGAAATCGTGAAGCAATTCAGCCTCGTAAGTTACAAGTAGTGGTAGTCGATGTTTTCTTTCATACAGCAGACAATAACGGTAATATCGTAAAGGCGAGATATTATGAGAGTGCCACCGGGGTCCAAGAGCATGGCGAGTAGAAAATAGGTATATAAAGCATACCTGGGAG
>CANQJD010000029.1 GCA_947624175.1 uncultured Bacilli bacterium | reverse complement strand
TTTATAAATTTTAATAAATTTATAACTTTTTTAAAAAAATTACATAAAACACTTGTAAAAACTTAGAAAGTCAAAAAAAGATAGAAAACTCTATCTAATTTACATAACTTTTTAAATATTTTTATTTATTAAATAATTCACTATGACTACCAGTTGCAACTAATAAAAGATTAAGTTTATTATCTTCATATTGATAAACTAATAACCAATCTGGTTCTATATGACATTCTCTACAATCTTTATAATATTTATCATTTATTAAACTATGATCTTTATATTTTGGTTCTAATATTTCATAATTTGCTAATCTATCTATTACTTTGTCTAATTTATCTAAATCTTTACCCTGTTATGTAATTTTTTATATTGCTTTTTAAAATTACTAGTTAAAACTAAAATACATTTATTTCTTATCATTTATTAAAGATTTCCTTAAACTTTTTACATCTTTATAACTTTCTAACTCAATTTTTCCATTTTTATAATCTTCTATTTCTTGTAAAGCTTCTTGTAATTCTTTACTAGGGGCTGGTGCCATAGTCGGTGTGAAAACTAATCCTTGTTCTCTTTCACATTGTCTTAAAAACATATTTATAGCAGAGTTAGTAGTAATTCCTAAATTTTTAAATAAACTATCTACACTTTTTTTTAATTCTTTATCAATTCTAATAGTCATATTAGTTGTATTAGACATAGTATTCATAAAATATCACTCCTTGCTTATAATAATACTATATTTTAATTATATTGTCAAGTGCAAAGCATTTGCAATATATTTGCAATAGTATTATATGTAATATTTTTAATTATATGCATTATCCAACACTATCTAATAAATAATCAAGAATTGATATATCATTTTTTAAAGATTCTATTACTTCATCTTTATTATAACTTTCAATATTTTCTTTTAAATGATTAATATTTATTAAAAAGATATCTAACCGATTAATTAATAAAGTTTCTATATCAAAACCTAAACTCTTAAAGTATTTTATTACTTCCTTAACATTATCTTCTTTATAAATAATACTTACTATCATTTCTTTACTATATTTAATTAATATTTTATCAATTATATTTTGACTTACATAATCAGTTAAAAAATCCATTACTTAATCCCCCTTCTAGTATTAATATCTAATATTTCAAGTAAATTATTAGCATCATTATTAGTTATAGTATTACTTTCTACATATTTATTTACTATATTACTTACTAAACTATCAAAATCATCTTTACTAATTAAAGTATTACTTGTAATAGCAAACAATAATCCTTCAAAATAATTAATATTATTCGTATTATTATTTAAAAAACTTTGAAATAATCTAATTACTTTATTTCTTGATATTAAAGTACCTTCAATATTATAAACATTATCTTCTTCCATGTAATTATCATCTAATACTTTAAGTAAACTTGTAATAACTCGGTTATCAATAATGTTAGGTCTCATTCCTTCTAATTTATTATAGAATTCTGTTTCAAATCTTATAGGTTTATAAGTTGGAACTAATTCTTGATAATTCTCTTCATTAATCATATAACCATTTAAAGATGTTATTTCTTTAACTAAATATCTCTTTTTAACTGGTAATAAATTCTTTCTAGCATAATAAATTCTACTAAAGAAAGCCTTATCTTTATTTAATATAGTTTGAGGAAAACTTTTAATATAACTATATAAACCAAGTTCTATAAATCTATCTAATTTGTATTCTAAATCATCTACTACTAAAGCACTTGGAATTGGTATATTAATATTATATTTTGTATATATTTCTAAATTAGATACTAAATCTTCTGATTTAGTATAAAATAAATTACTAAAGTTTTCATATACTTCATTTATGTTATAACCTAAATCATTCAATAACTTAATATTTTTAGTAAATGTTTCAAAACAACCTTCAACATTATTATAAAAACTATCATCACTTTCTAACTTAAAATCATTGTTAAGATAGAAAATTGGAAAAATACTTTCTAAGCTTAAATTTGTTTTCTTAGAAATATTTAATATCTCTTTAATATTACTAAGAGGTGCTAATAAGATTAAAATTAATCTTCTATTTAAAATAGGTTCTTTTAAGAAATTAAACTCTATTTTACTATTTAAATATTTTAATTTTTCTTCTATTTCTTCTTTTGATATACTATTTAAAATAGTCTCTTCAGAACTTATTAATTCATTATTATAACCATATTCTATTAAAATATCTAATACATTATTACCTTTAGCTATTCTTTTATTATGTCTATCAATTTCTAACATAATATTATAAATATCACTTGTATTTAGATTATATTCTTTAATTATATCTTCTATTAAAGGAAAATCCGTTATAAAAGTATTAGTATTTCGAATACTATTTTGAAGTTTTAAAATTCTTTCTAATAAACTATTTAATTCATCTAAATTATAATAATTAGGTTTTAAAGTTTTTAAACTTTCTAATATTTCTTTTATGATTAAAATATAGGCTTTATTATTAAATAAGTTATTTCTTTTCATATAATCAAGAGTTGTTTCTAATTGACTTCTTGAATAAGTTGTATAACCTGCCTCTTCTAAAAATTCTAATAAAGTTTTAACATCTAAATTTTTAAATAAATTTTCATTAGTTAAACTTCTAATAATCTCTTCTAACTTATCACCCTTGACCCCTGTTTTTTTAATTTCTTCTTTTTCTAAATAATATTTAGTTACTAGTTCATCTAACATACTATTACCTCACGATCGATGCTGGATTATAGCATTCACTATGAAATCTCTCAAAAAAGTCTGATTCTCGCGTTTTATAATTTTGAAGTAAAAATTCTAAATATTCTTGATTAGTCATTTGCTTATCATAAGGACTTATTTCAGTTGGTTTATCATGACTTAATCTGAAAGATTCTATTAAATTTAAATATTCATTATTTTTAATTCTACTTTCTAAATTTTGTTTAAAGATAGATATGTCGTCTCTTCCTTCTATTCCAAGTAGCAAAACAATTGCTTTATTATCTATTATTTGATAGAAGATTCGAGGTGTACCACCAGTAGATCTTGGAGCATTTAATTGATTAATTGGATAAGTTGTTTTAATCATTGTAACTGGCATACCATACACTACTTCATCATTTTTTAAATTATGAAGTCTTTTATATAAATTTTTAGATATAATTTGAGAACAAATACCTTTTTTAAATTCATTCATATCTTTCATCGTTGAACTTAAGAAGATTAAATCTCGTCCCTTATCACTTTCAATATTCTCATCTTCCTTAAAAGAAGTTTCATAACTATCAATTTCCATATCAATTTCTGCTAATAAAACTTTAATTTCTTTTTGAACATTCTTAATATCTTCTTTAAAGTAATCAGGATTTTCTAAACAAAAATCATAATCTTCTTTAATACTTAATAATCTATCTTTTAAGTTTACAACTTTAGCTTGACTAGCATACTTTTCAGCCTGATAGTTACCATCTCTTTCTAAATTTTGTAAGAAATAATCAATTTTTCTAAGATAAACTGAAATAGCATTTTGATAATCAAAATCATCAGGTACCACGATATCTTCTGGAATTATTTTAGTATCTTCTACTACTTCTAGATTAGTATTTTGATTATAAATTACTAAATTTCTTTCCAAAGATTTTCTAGTTAACTCTAAAATTGTATCTCTTGAAATAGGTAACTCTTTTAAATAACTAATTAAAGTTTTCATCTCTACCTCATCTGTACTATCTAAAAGTTTTTTAGCATTTGTTATATTTTCTATAATTAAAGTATCTTTATCTATTATTTTTTTATATTCTATAACTTTATTTTTTTTATATTTCATAAGTCTAAGGTATAGATTTTTAATTAGATTTACAAAGTTTTCTAAATTAGTATCTTGAATAATTAAGTCATTTAAATTAAGACCTTGATTCTTATAATAATAATCAAAAGCCATAGGTATCATTTCTCTTTCTTGTCTTTCTAAATTTAATTTAGGTATTAAGAATTCTATTTTCTTTAATTTATCATTATCAAGTTGACTTAAAATATCTGAATTTACATCTAATTCGGGAAAAGTTGTTAAAAATTCTTCCATTTCTAAATTAGTATTAACTAAATTATCTTGGTATTTTTTTAATAATTCTTCTAACTCTTGCATATCCATCTATCCTTTACTATATATATAATAGCATATTTTTGCATAAAAAAAAATAGAAATCTAAAAATAATTTCTATTTATTAGTATATGGTAATAAAGCGATAGCTCTTGCTTTTTTAATTTGTTCTGCAATATATCTTTGATGTTTAGCACAAGCACCTGTTACACGACGAGGTAAGATTTTTCCTTTATCATTGATGTATTTTCTTAAAATTTCAACATCTTTATAATTTATATCTTTACCTGTTGTACACATATAACATACTTTTTTCTTTTTTCTATAAAATTCTGCCATTTTATCCTCCTATCTAAAAGGGTAAATCATTATCATCAATTTCGATTTTGTCTCCAAAATCTTTAAATGGGTCACTTTCTTCATTTGTACTTGGAGTATCTCCAAAATCATATGGAGTTACTTCAGCATTACTAGAAGCTGGAGTTTGACTTGCTGTATCTTCTGTTTGAGTTCTAGAACCCTTTGAATCTAAAAATTGGAATTCTTCAACAACAACATCAGTTGTATATCTTTTAAATCCATCTTGAGCATCATAAGAACCTGTTTGAATTCGACCACCTACGGCAATTTGACTTCCCTTTACTAAATATTTTTTCATTGTTTCAGCTCGATTACCAAAAGCCACAAGATTAATAAAATCGGCTTCTCTTTCACCATTTTGATTGGTAAATTGTCTATCAACTGCAAGTGATGAACGCATTACAGCAGTGTTGTTAGCACCATATCTTAATTCTGGGTCTCTTGTTAATCTACCTACTAAAAAAACTTTATTCATATATACTCCTATTCTTCTACTCTAACGACGATATGTCTAATAATATCTTCGTTGATGTTAGCTACTCGGTCAAATTCTTCTACGGCTTTAGGTAAACTTTCTACTACTATCAAAAAGTAATTACCCATCTTGAAATCTTTAACTTCATAAGCAAGTTCTCTTTTACCCATGTTCTTTTCAGATTTGATTTTAGCACCATTATCAAGAAGAACTTTTTTCATGTTTTCTAAAACCGCTAAAGTTGCACCTTCTTCAAGAGTTGGTTTTACGATAAACATTACTTCATAATTACGCATCTCAAAACACCTCCTTTTGGACTTACGGACCTATATAGGCCAAGAAGTGAAGTAATAAATTACTTCGTACATAATATACCATATTTAATTAAATTTGGCAATAAATTTATAACATTTTTTTAAGATAAATTTATCCCAACTTGAAGTTTCAAATTGTGACTTCAAATTATTTATTAATTTTTATTTTCAATTATCTTATTAACCTTATAAGTTTTAACACCATCATAATTATTTTAACTTGAAGTTTCAATTTGAAACTTCAAGTTGGAATATTTTATTCTTACTTTTTAGCACTATTCTAATTCTAAGGTTTCAGATTGAAACCTTAGGATTTTATAATTTTTTTCTCATTATTTATTATATGCTAAATCATGATTAAGAAATTATCTCTAAAAAATCTTTAGGTACATCCAACTCTATTTTTAATAATTCTTTGGTTCTAGGATGATAAAATTCTAAATAATAAGCATGTAAATATAATCTTTTAGCCTTAATTCCATGAGGATTATATTTCTTATCTCCTAAAATAGGATTACCAATACTATTAAGTTGAACGCGAATTTGATTTTTTCTTCCGGTTTTAATATCAATATCAAGTAAAGTAAATTGTTTATTTTCTAAAATCTTTTTATAAGAAGTAATTGCAAGTTTACCATCACGGCTTACATATACTAAATTTGTTTTGGTTTCTTTTAAATAAGATTCAATTGTTTCACTTTCTTTTGTTTTGCCTATAACAATTCCCATATATTTTCTTATTACTTTATCCCAATTATCTTGCATTATTTTTTTAACTTCTAAACTTTTACCAAATAATACTAAGCCTGATGTTTCATAATCAAGACGATGTACAATAAAGATTTTATTATTTTTATTTTTTCTTTTTATATATAAATAAACTTGATGAAATAAAGTTTTTTCTTTTTCTTTATCATTACTAATCGTTAACATCTTATTAGGTTTATTAACTATTAATATATCGTTATCTTCATAGACTATTTTTAATTTATTAGTCTTCATGATATCCTCTTAATTGCATTTAAAACCGCAATTCGTCCATATTGATAAGTTAAAGACCCTTGAAGGTATGCAATATAAGGTTCTCTAATTGGTCCATCACAAGATATTTCTATACTACTTCCTTGGGTAAAACTACCACTTGCCATGATAATTTTAGAGTCATACCCTGGCATATCAGTTGGCATAATTGTTAAGTAACTATCAATAGCACTAGATTCTTGAATACCTTGAACAAAATTAATTAGTTTAGATTCATCTTTAAACGTAATATTTAAAACAATATCCGGATGTTCTTCATTATATCTTGGTTCAGTTAAATAACCTAATTCTTCTAACATGGAACTTGCAAAGATATTCGTTTTTAAACTACTAGCAACAACACTAGGTGCCATATATAATCCTTGTAAAATTAATTTATTCATACCTAAACTAGGTCCTACTTCCATTCCTTGACCTGGTACTGTTAATCTATCGGCAACTATTTCAACTAAATCACTTCGTCCTGCAACATAAGCCCCATTGGGAGCAATTCCACCACCTAAATTCTTAATTAAAGAACCAACCATAATATCACAGCCTACTTCAACTGGAGTTTCATATTCTGTAAATTCACAATAACAATTATCAACCATGATTATAACATCTTTATTTATCTCTTTAATAAATTTAGAAACTTCCCGAATCTTCTCAATTCCAATACTCTTTCTTGTTGAATACCCTTTACTTCTTTGAATTTCTATAACCTTACACTTATTATTTTCTAAATATTCTTTTATTTTAGAATAATCAAAATCATTATTAACTAAATCTATTTCTTGATAATTAATCCCAAAACTCTTTAAAGAACTAGCATTTTCTCTAATTCCAATTACTTCATCTAAGGTATCATAAGGTTTACCACATATTGATAATAAAGTATCTCCTGGTCTTAAAAGACCAAACAAAGTAACCGTTAAAGCATGAGTACCTGATATAAATTGTCCTCGAACTAAAGCTTTCTCACATCCTAAAACATCAGCAAATATTAATTCTATTTTATCACGACCAAAATCATTATACCCATAACCAGTTGTTCCATGAAAATCACTTTCCGAAACTTTAAATTTCTTAAATGCTTCTAATATTTTTAAACTATAAAATTCTTCTAACTTATCAACTTTTTCAATTTCATCTTTAATTTTTAAATCAACTTTTTCTACTAATTCATTCATATATTTTAATCACATCCCCACTTTTAATATCTTGATTATTAATACTATCTATAATAACATCAACAACTCTTTCTACTTCAATTAACTTTTCTTGTCCAATTCTTTTAAGTTCACTTTCTAAATAATTTTTATCCACCATTTTGGTGGATTCTGTATCAACCCAATTAGGAGCAATAGCAATTACTTTTTTATCTAAGGTAATTGCTAAACTTTTTGTTAATTGAATAATACTTGCTTTACTAACCGCATAAGTTGTATTATACCTACTATAAGTATCTATTCCATCCGTACTAGCCATATTAACAATAACACCATTTTCACTTAATTTACCTAAAGCATATTTAGAAACTAAAAAAGTTCCAACCACATTAACTTCTAAGACTTTCATAAATTGGGATTTACTTATATCTTCTATTAAATTATCTTCATAAGTTGCTGCATTATTAACTAAAACATCTAAACTATCTATATCTTGAAATAATTCTTTTATGTCTTCTTCTAAACTTAAATCACATTTTTTAATCTTACATTTAACTTTATATTTATTTTCTATTTCTATCTTTAATTTATTAATTAATTCTAAATTACTATAATAAGTTAAATATAAATTATAACCTAAACTAGCCATTTTTATTGCTAATTCTCTACCTATTCCTAAACTTGCACCTGTTATTAAACAATACATATCAATCCCTCAAATTCCTCTATATTTTACCATTTATTGTATTTATTTTCAAGTAGAAAAAAAACTCTTAATAAGAATTAAGAATTTTATCTATTTAAATTATACTATGCTGTAAAAAAGTCTATTTTTTAAAACTCAAAAAGTAAGGGTGTTGTTTTGTACCATCTCCTGCTGTTATTTCTATATCAGATTTTATATATACAGCAGGTCGCACATCTTGACGTTCACTTGCTATTCCATAAAAAAGCGGATAATTAGACCCCCAGATAAGTCCTCCATTATAATCATCTGAAGGTGACAATAGCCATTCATTCCCTGTATGAGTCGATGAGTTTAACCAACTAACTGATTTAGAAGTAAAACCTGTGAAAGGAGTATCCCAACTTCCACTATCAGCACTAAATCCATAATCAGAAGGATACATCAATGCAACTTTTCCTGTCCAAGTTGCATGATTATTTTTCGGTACATTACAGCCACTTGTACCTGCACCTGCTCCCATATTATCCACACCACAACTTTCTACATCTCTTTCTTTAACATAGGATGTTTTTGGAGTATCATCTTTGGTTGTTACACCTAAATAATATTTCATTTCAGCTATCATATCCTCATTTTTTCCTTTTAATGTACTTAAATAACCTGGATTAGGTGTTCCTTCTGTTTCATCTTGTTTCGTATTTAACCAATACATTATACCTGCAGTTGCCCAATCATTGATATATTTTCCAGTATCGTTATTTTTACTAAAATAGAGACTTCGTGATGTATCTTCTTTTAAGGCATATGTTGTTCCTCCTATTTTATAAGTTGTTGAAGCACTTGATACCGTACCCTCTTTTGTTATTTTAAGATATTCTGCTCCACTTTCATCTTTAAATACTCCAAGGATCCTCCACAATTCACAATTACTAGTAGTTGCAGTTTCTCCAGTTACACCTTCATTACAATTAAAATAAATGTAATTTTTTACAATTGAACCTAAATATCTATATTCTCTTATATCAGGATCTTTTGGATCTGAAGTCTTTTCATTATTTTTGGTTATTCCTATTATATAAGTTGGTGTTCCTATCATTTCTTTTACTACATCTGTTGCTTTTAAAGTTTTAGGCAATTCATCTGCAGTTGTAATATTTATGTTAATATCTGTTTCTATTCTTTTATGAAATAAAGCATATGATTTCTTATTTATTAACATCACAAATACAAAGACTGTTAAGATACTCATTATTGGTAATACTCTTTTTAATATTTTTACTAATTTATCATCTTTCATAAAAAGTCTCCTTCTACATTAAGATAATAATAACATATTTTTTGAATTTTGGGAAGTACTTATTTGTGTTTTATAACAAAATATTTCTTTTTACCTTTTCTAATAATCGTATATTCTTGATATAAAGCATCTTTCTTCTTGACAATAAACTCTAAATCATTTACTTTATCGCCATTTATAGTAATAGAATTATTGGTTATAAACTCTCTAGCTTCTCTTTTACTAGTTACAATACTCGCATTTACAAGTAAATCTACTAAATTAGTATCTTTATCTAATTCATAACTATCCATTGATTTAGAAGCATCTATTAATTCTTCTTTGGATAATTCTTTAATATTTCCTTTAAATAAGGCTTCACTTATATGAAGGGCTTTTTCATACTCTTCATGTCCATGTAAGAAAGTTATAACTTCTTCAGCTAATTTCTTATGAGCAAGTCTTAAATGAGGTTCACTTTTATTTACTTCTTCGTATTTTTCTATTTCTTCTTTTGATAAAAAAGTATATATCTTTAAATAATCTATAACCATACTATCTTCTACATTTACTAAAAATTGATATAATTCATATGATGAAGTTTTATTCTTATCAAGCCACAAAGCATTACCTTCACTTTTACCAAATTTAACTCCATGACTATCTGTAACAAGTGGCATTGTAAAAGCGTAAACAGTATCACCGGTTGCTTTCTTTATTAAATCAACTCCTGCTGTAATATTACCCCATTGATCACTTCCTGCAACCTGTAAATCACATCCTCTAGTCTTATGTAAATGTAAGAAGTCAAGGGCTTGTAAAATCATATAGGAAAATTCTGTAAAGGAAATACCAGTATCTAGTCTTCTTCTAATAATATCTTTATCAAGCATATAGTTAATTTGAAAATATTTACCATAATCTCTTAAAAAATCAATCATATTAATATCTTTATACCAATCAAGATTATTAACAACTTCAAATCCAAATAACTTTTCAGCCTGTTTTTTTAACCCTTCATAGTTTTTTAATATTACTTCTTTACTTTTCATATCCCTTTCATCACTTGGTCTAGGGTCTCCAATTAAGCCAGTTCCCCCACCTACTAATAAAATCGGATTATGTCCAGCATCTTTTAATCTTTTAGGTAATAAAAAACTTGATAAATGTCCAAGATGCATACTATCTGCTGTTGGGTCTGTTCCAATATAAAAAGTAAGTCCTCCTTCATTTAACTTGTCAATTAATTCCGGACTTGTCATATCTTTAATAAGTCCTCTCCATTTTAAATCTTCATAAAGTGTCATTTTATCCCTCCTAAATTAAAAAGCCATTACATATAAGGACGAATAACGTGGTACCACCTTACTTCTGTAATGACTACACTTATTATCTTAACGCGATTAACGATTTAACTCCATTCATGTAACTTCCATATTAACTATATTAGTTTCCACCTAACACTAACTCTCTATAATTTAAGTTAATATTTAAAAATAAATTTCTTTGTTAATTAATATAATCTTATCAAATTTAAACTTAATTTGCAAGTCCTATAAATAACTTTTTATTTTCTTTACAACCATTCTATTACTATTTAAAACATTATTATAATTTAAATGATTATTTTTAGCTATTTCTATACGACTTTGTTTTTCTTTTCCATATAATCCCATAGTACCACAAAAGTAATTATATTCATCACTAGTTAAAATTCTTTCTAAAAATACTTTAACTAAACTTAAATCATAATCTATATCATGAATATTTAATAAAACTATTATTTTAGAAATAGCTAAATTTATATTCTTAGAAACTACACTTTTAGATACTCCCATTATTTTTTCTAATTCTTTAATGGTTTTCTTAGGATGATTAAATAAACCATAATTAAATGATAAAGATTCAAACTCTTCTTCTGTTAATATTTCTTTTAAACTATTTTCTATCTCTAGATTATCATTTATAGCTTCTCTAATTTTTAAATTAATAATTTGATTAGTTTTATAAACTCTATCACTGCTTAAATCTTCTTTATCAATTATTTCTGTAAGTGATAATTGTTCTTTACCATATACACCATATATATAACAAAATATTTCAAATTCCATATCAGTTAATATCCCTTTTAAATTATCTTTAACTTCTTTTATTTTTAAATTATCTTTTTGATAATTATTTAAAGCAAAGATAATTTTAGAAGTTGCAAAATAAATTATTTTATCAACAATATCTTCTCTTAAATTATATAAATTTGCTATTTCTAAAGAAGATAATTGTTTATTATTAAATAAACCAAGTTTTAAAACTAAATAATTATATTCATCTTTATTTAAAATTCTTTTTAAAAACTCTTCTACTTGTTTAGAACTAAAAGGTGCATCTACTTTTCTAATAAAAGAAAACTCCATTGCTATTTTTAATTTATTAAGTGCATTATCTTTAATTTGTCTAGTTCTTTCTAAACTAATATTATATTTCTTACCTATTTCATCTAAACATAACATTTGTCTATTTAATAAACCAAAATAAGAACATATTAAATCATATTCTTGACTCGTTAAATTATCTTTTAAAACTTGATAAAAATTATCTAAATCAATAGGTAATTCAAATGGATATTCTGTAAAATCTTCTGAAGTTTTATTAGTTATAAGTTTTAAATTACCATAATAATCTTTTAAAATTTTTAAGATTCTAATTTTACTATCTTCATAATTATCTTTTAAAATTAAATTTCTTTCTAACATTTCATCTAATATATCATCTAGTATTGAAATATCTTTTTCTAAACTTATTCCATATTTCTTTTCAACTAAAGATTTAACTTCTAAAAAGTTAGCAAATAATCGTTTGTCTTTATAATCTGCTCTCATAGTTCTATAATTAATAGTATTTCTAATACCTAAAGATATAAAACTTAAAACATTATCAGTTTTATTATTATATTTTAAACAAGCTTTATCTATTCCATCTATAATTAAATTATAAAATTCATCTTTAGGTATAGCAGTTTTAACATTATTTAAATACCAATCTATTAAATCCTTATTTAAATCAATTATTTTCTTTAAAACTTTTTCATCTTTACTCTTTTGATATTCTAATACTAGATTTAAAAGTATTTTATTTTTATTCATTTTATAATCCTCTTTTCACCTGTATTATAATCATAATATTGTTTTAAGTTTTCTAATCCTCTTTTAATTCTCTTTCTAACCCCTGATATAGACATATTATAGATTAAACTAATATCTGATAAATTTAACATAGAAGTATTTAAACCATATCTTAAACAAATAGCTTCTTTAGTATCATAATCTAAATTATTTAAACCATCTCTTAATATTTCTTTAATTTCTTTACTAATTAAATTAGAATCTAATTCTTGATAATCAATATATTCAGCATCAGTTTTATAAATTGGATAAATCTTTTTTAAAAACCAAACTAATCTTCTAGTTACTAATACTCTATCTACATCTCTTATTTGATTATTTTCTACCATATAATCAAGTATATAATCAAAGATTGCAAAATCATGTTCTAAAGTCGTTCCAAATCTTTCTTCTATTACACTTTTAGCTGTTAAAAAATTATCATAAAGAGGACTAATAGCATTGTTTTTTCTTAAATAATTTAAAATACTATTTATAATATATTTTACAGCTAAAGTTGAAAATTGATAATTAGTAGAAGGATTATAGTCTTCAATAGCATGAATTAAACCTAAAATACCTTCACTTAATATATCATCATAAAAATCATCTCTTGTTTTTAAATTAGTTAATTTACTCATAACATTTAATACTAAAGGTATATTACTATTAATTAATTTTTGTTTAATATTAATATCATGAGTTTCTTTATATTCAAGTAATAGTTTATTTTGTTCTTCTGCATTACATTTTTTTAATTCTTTAAGTTCACCAAATGGTAATTTATAAGAATATTTATTATAAACTAATTTAAAATCTTTAGAAAAATAAGAATTATTTAAAAAACTTATAATTTCAATATCTTTATTTTTTAAGTAATTAATAGTATATCTAAGTTCTTCAAGTGAAAATCCATATTTTATTATTGTTGAATATTTTATATATGGCCTATATTCATCTAATATTTTTTTATATTGAATATTACTTGGAATAACTACTTCTTCAAGATATCTTTCTAATTTACTATAATCTTCTTCTTTAATTTCCTTTTGAGTTAATACTTTAGAATGATTAGAATCATCTATATCAAAGGCCATTAAATTTTCATATATATTAGAACTTCGCATAATAATCCCCCTCCGTATGTTTATTATTAATATTTCTAAAATACATTTGAATCTTTCTAAGTGAATTTATATTATGATCATGAATAGTTGAAGTTTTTAAATTAAATTTTTCTCCTATCTCTCTTTGAGTTAATTTAGGAAGTCCAAATAATCCATATTGATAAGCAAGCATTAAATACTTTCTTTCTCCTAATATAGTTATTAATAAATTTTGTAAGTTAGGAATATCAAAATCTAAATCAAATGGTATATCAGAATAGTCTTCGAAACTTTCTAATGGAATTAAACTTTTATTATAATCTTGAAGAACAATTAAGATATTTCTTTTTACAATCTCATATTCATTTCTAGTAAATATTCCTCTTTCAATCATTTCTTCTAATATATCATCAAATATTGAAAAATCTTTTTCTAAGGTTACTCCATATCTATTTTCAATTATCTTTTTAATTTCTAAAAAACTTGAAAATAAGTTTTCATCATCATTAGTTTCTCTTCCTAAATTAGATAAGATAGCTCTTTTTATATGCTTATCAGCATAATTAAAAAATAATTTCCATTTACAGTTATAACTAATTATTGCTTTAATTAACCCCTCGATTGCATAATCATACATTTCTTCATAATTTAAATCTAAAGTATTAAGATAAAAATCAATTATATCTTTACTTTCTCTTATTATCTCTTCTAAGACTTTCTTATCATGACTTACCTGATATTTTTTAACTAATTCTTCTATCATACCAAAACCCCTTTTCAAATAATCCTTCGTATTATAACATATTTTTTAGAGTTTGACAAGTTTTTCTTGCTTTTTTCTAATTTTTAGTATATAATAAGCCTGATTTTGGGGGTATACTATGTTTAATTGCAATAGTTTAAGTTTATTAAATTTTACTTATTATTTTAAATTATCATTAGGTATTTGCATGGTTATTATTCCCTTTATCTTTTTAGAATACTTAGTAATTAGAATAATTAGGTATAAAGAAAAACATCATAAAATTAATAAATATTTTATAAAAAAAAGATTTAAAGAATTCTTTTATATAGTAGTTATCTTTCTACTTGCTTATACCCTAAATTCAGTTATTCAAACTCCTAATAATAAATGTTCTTTATATGCTAATAGAAAAGTAATAAGTGCATATAAAGATAATTTAGAAGTTGTTAATAATTCTAATTTATCAGATAATAGTAAAAAAGAATATATGGATAAGGTTTTAACCATGGCTTATGATAATTATACTAAAGGTAAAACTACTGATATAACTTTAAAACTTAAGCAAGAGATAAAGAAAGAAGAAAGTGTTAAAGTCGAGAAACTAAATAATACTAATAATTTTTTAAATGAAACTGATAATAAAAAACTAAATGGTGTATACGTTCAAAATGGTGTTTTCTATTATAAAGGATATATATCTGGTAATTATAGCACTTATTCAGGAACTAATTGTCCTTCTAATCCTTTAAAAGAAGGATATAATAATCCTTATGGCTATAATAATTATTTTTATAATAGGTTAACAAAGTTTATTGAAGAAGCAAATAAAAATGGTTATAAAATTACTATGAGTACACAAGGATGTAGAACTTATCAAACTCAAGTAAATTACTATAATACTATGGAAAGAGGAAGAGCTGCTCCACCTGGTTGGTCGCTTCATGGTCTTGGAATTGCCAGTGATTTAGAATTTTATCAAAAAGATGGTTCAGTTTGTCCTTCTGGAAGAAATGATTATTCTTGTCCTAGTATGGGCTGGGCTCATCAAAATGCTTCAAAATTTGGTTTAACTTTTCCTTTACTTTATGCGTCCTACCGAGAAGACTGGCATATTGAGCCTATTAATAAACAAAAATATTAAAAAGCCTCAACGGCTTTTATTTTTCTAAAAATTCTTTTATTATATCTTTTATTAACATAACTTTTTCTTCGACTAATTCAGTAGGTTTAATAACTTTAAGACTTTTGGAGTTTTGATAAACTTTTTTGATTCTATTATCAACTGAAATAGCATCATTAGTATCTTCAAATCTAGCCTCGTTACTTGTTAAATTATATTCATCTTTAATACCAAGAGCTACTGTTTCTAAATCAAGAATTAAATCATAATTATTACCAAGTTCTTCTTCTTTTACATTATTCATATCTAATAACTTGTTCCATAACTTATCATCATTCAAATAAGCTTTACTATCTAAAATACCTCTATCAAGTAACATAATAACTTTACTTTCTTTTGGTAATTTTTCTATAATATCTAAATATCTTTTTTCTTTATATCTTTGTAAATTAAATACTTCATTTTGAAAATCAAAAACTGATACCTGATTTTCTCCAAAGGGTTTAATACCTGCCAGAATTAATTCCGTTGCACATTCATTTAAAAGTAAAACCTGATAACCTAAACTTTCTAAATAATCTTTAACTTCTAAAATAGTAACTGTTTTCCCAGCACAAGGACCTCCGGTTATTACTATTGTCGATTTTAAAACTCCCATACTACTACCTCTTTTTTTCTTCTATTATAAAGATTTTTCTTTATTTGTCAACAGGATGAATGTGAATAAATACTTCTTTTATATTGTCAAACTTATTTAATATCTTATTTTCAATAGAACTTGCTATCTTATGACTTTTAAAAGTTGATAAATTTCCATCAACAGAAATTGTTAAAACAATTACAAACTTATAACCAACGGAAACCGAATGAACATCACTTACTTGAAGAACATTTTTATTCTTTAAAATTGTTTTAATTATTTGATTCTTAGTATTTAAATCTAGTGATATATCCATTAAAACATTATAACTTTCTTTAAATAATTTAACTCCGGACATCAAGAACCAAATAGAAATTAATAAACCAACTATCGCATCAACAAAATAAATTTCAAATCTTGAAAAGATAATAGATATTAAAACTCCGGTTGTTAAAAACATATCATTTCTATGGTCTAACATAGCTCCTTTTATTAGAATATTATTTTCTTTTAAATACATCTTTTTAGTATATAAATATAAACCTAATTTAATAATAATCGTGATAATTGATACTAGTAGTAAACTAATTGAAAATATTACTTGATTACCATTAATTAAAGACATAACCGAATCATATAATAGTTTTATAGCAATAACTAAAATAGACATACTAATAAACATAGAAAATATATATTCTGCTTTTCCATGTCCAAAGTTATGGTCTTCATCACTTTCACTACTAGCTATTTTATTACCAATAAAAGTCATTAAAGATGCAAAGACATCTCCAATACTATTAAATCCATCAGCAATCATAGCTTGACTCTTAAAAAATATACCAACAATCATTTTCATAAAAAAGAGGATAATATTAGCTAGTAACCCTAATATTCCTACTTTCTTTGTAACTTGAAATCTTTCCATATTTCACCTCTAAATTATATTCATTTATCAAACTTTTCTTTAATAACTTCTGCTTCAACAATCGAATCAGAAGTTTTTTTAGAGGTCTTTTCGGTTTTTACATTTTTATTACCATAATAAAATCTATATAAATAGTAAATTACTCCTAAAAATAATAATATAGGTAATAAGAAAACAAATAAATTAGCAACAATAATAACAATACCTACAATTATTAATATCTTTATAATTCTTTTTATCATTAAATTTGTATTTTCATTCATATTCATCACATACAAAAGTATATCATGTTTTAGAAATTAGGTAAATATCTAAGTGATTTTTATTCTAAAACATCATTTTCAAATTTTTCATCACTTTTATAAATCGTTAATTTTTCTTTATTATCAATTGTTACTAATAATAAATCATCTATTTTAGTATATCCTTCTTTTTCAAGTCTTGTAAGTAACCAGTCTTCGTTATGTTTAATCGCTTTTAGACTATCTTTAATAATTACTCCATCAATTACTAAATTATAAGTTAATGCCTTTTCACTGACTTTTAATTTCATATCACTTGGAGTAGTAGGAGTATATTTGGCTTTTGGTAAAAAACTTACCTTACCACTTGGTTCCATAACTGCATAATTAATTTCAGAGATATCAAAATAGCCTGATTCTCTTGCATCTTGTAATAAATCATTAACATCTATTTTGCACTTTTTTAATTGTTCTCTACTTATTTTACCATCTTTAATTATAACAATCGGAAAACCCGTTATAAATCTTCTTGATAGAATACTTTTTTCATTTAAGTAAGATACTCCTAATGAAAATAAACCATAAACAGTCATGGAAACAAGTCCTCCTAAAATAGGAATTTGTTTATTAACTGTCATTTCGGCTGCTATATTACCAAGAGATAATCCTATTATATAATCAAAAACATTAAGTTCACTTATTTGTTTTTTACCAAGTATTTTTACAACTAAAAATAAATAGACAACGGCTATACTACCTTTTAAAGCCATCATTAAAATATCTTTTAGCATCTAATCACCATTATTAGAATAACCAAGATAAGTATTTTTATTCAAGAAAAATGAAAAATAAATTTTTCATTACCTAATAAAGTCTATAGAAAGTTTCAAAACTATATGATAAAATG
>CANQJD010000028.1 GCA_947624175.1 uncultured Bacilli bacterium | reverse complement strand
ACTAATATAGAAAAACTGATATTTGAAATTATTCCAAGTATCAGTTAATCTTTAAAAATTTTTAAGCGATTGCCATACAAATACCTTTTAAAAGCAAAGAAAATTTGATAAAATAATAATTGGAGGATAGTATGTTTAATATAGGAATTGGAAATAGTAATAAAATTAATTATGAAAATGATTTGAAAGGTATTAATACTTTAAGGGGGCTTGCAATTGATATGATCCATGAAGCAAATTCAGGACATCCTGGTATTTGTTTAGGAGCAGCCCCAATTATTTATACTTTATTTAAAAGACATATGAATATAAGTTTAGATAATTTAGATTATGTAAATCGTGATAGGTTCATCTTTTCAGCTGGACATGGAGTACCACTTTTATATGGAATTTTATATTTTTTAGGAATATTAGAACTAGATGATTTAAAGAACCTAAGAAAGTTAGGTTCAATTACGCCAGGTCACCCAGAATATAAAGTAATGCCTTTAGTTGAAATGACAACTGGGCCTTTAGGTCAAGGAATAGGTTCAAGTGTTGGTGTTGCTATTAGTAGTATGTATTTAGAAAGTAAAACCAAAGGGTTAATTGATTATTATACTTATGTTTTATGTGGTGATGGAGAACTTGAAGAAGGAATTACATATGAAGCTTTAAGTTTAGCTGGAACTTTAAAATTAAAAAGATTAATTGTTTTATATGATAGTAATAATGTAACTTTAGATAACAATTTAAAAGCTAGTAGTCATGAAGATATTAAGAAAAGATTTGAAAGTATGAATTTTAATGTAATTGAAGCAGAAAATGATGCTAAATCAATTGATGAAGCAATTACTTTAGCTAAATCTTCTGATTTACCAAGTGTTATAATTGTTAAAACGATAATTGGAGAATTTTCTAAGAATGCTGGTACTAATTTAGTTCATGGTAAACCACTTGATGATGAAGATATTTTAAATGTTAAAGAAAAATTAGGTTTATTAGAAGCACCTTTTACAGTATCTAGAGATGTTGTTGAAGAATTTAGAGAAATGGTTAAGGCAAGAGGAGACGAGAACTATCAAAAGTTCCAAGAAAAATATGAAAAGTTAGAAGATAAAACGTTAATTGATAAAATTATTAATCATGATTTAACTTATAATTTAGTAGATTTTAATATTGATTATGAAAATAAATCTTTGAGAGATTTATCAGGTGAAATTTTAAATGAAGTTGCAGCTCGTTTTCCACTTTTAATTGGAGGAAGTGCTGATTTATCATCATCTTGTAAAACTAATTTAAAGGAAGAAAAAGTCTTTGATTCGACTTCTTATGATGGGCGGAATATCTATTTTGGAATTAGAGAGCATGCAATGGCTGCGATAATGAATGGAATCTCGTTAGTTGGATTAAGACCATTTGGAAGTACCTTTTTAACTTTTTCAGATTATATGAGACCAAGTATTAGGTTATCTTCTCTAATGAATTTAGGAGTAATTTATATTTTTACCCATGATTCAATCACGGTAGGAGAAGATGGCCCAACTCACGAGCCAGTTGAACAATTAGCATCTTTAGAGTTAATTCCGAATTTAAAAGTTTATAGACCATATGATTTCAATGAACTTGTTGCATCTTATATTGATATTTTAGAAAATACGAGTCCTGCAGTTTTAGTATTACCAAGAGATAATAAACAAATTTCTGAAAATACGAAAACCAGTGGTGTAAAAGAAGGAATGTACGTAGTAATTGAAAATGAAACGGATGATTATATAAACTTAATTGCTAATGGTGAAGAGTTAGGAATTGTGATGGAACTTTCTAAAAATTTAAAAGAAATTGGAATTGATACCAAAGTTTATAGTGCACCTTGTATGAAAAATATAAGTAATAGTTTAAAAAGTAAGGTAAGATGCAAAAAAACAATTGCTATTACTTTAGGTAGTCCTAATTATTATTATGAATTAACTCACGATGTAATAGGCATGGAAACATTTGGTGCATCAGGTTCAAAAGAAGAAATACTTGAACATTTTGGATATACAGCTAAAGAATTAGAAAGTAAAATATTGGAACGTTTAAATAAATAATTTAGTTAATAATAGTATTGTAGTTCATTTTAAAAGGAGTGAGAAAAATGAATTTTAAAAGAAAACTACTAATACTTTTTTTAACACTTATTATACTTCCACTTAATACTTTTGCTTATTCTAAATATTTAGTTCCAGGTGGAGAAAATTTAGGTATTAATATTCATAGTAATGGAGTTTTAGTTGTTGGTTTTTATGAAACTTCTAATCCTAAAACAAGTTTACAAATTGGAGACTTAATTACATCTATTAATGATAAAGATATCTCTTCAATTAATGATATGTTAAAATTAATTAACACGAATGAAGAAAAAATCGATTTAGTAATTGGTTATAAAAGAAATGGAGTAGAACAAACAACAACTTTAAATTTAGTTAAAGATTCAAGTGGTGTTTTTAAAACTGGTCTTTATGTCAAGGATAGTGTAACTGGAATTGGGACTTTAACTTTTATAGATCCAAGTACTAATAAATATGGAGCATTAGGTCATGCGATTACCGATTCTAAAAGTAATATCAAGTTTGAAATTAAAGATGGAAAAATCTTTAAAGCTGATGTTATTTCGGTAGATAAAAGTCGTGATGGTGAACCTGGTGAAAAGAATGCTAAATTTTATTTTGATACCACATATGGAACAATAGACCAAAACGAGGATACGGGAATCTATGGTACTTATAGTGATGACTATAACTCTAAGAATCTAGTTGAAGTTGGTGGTCTTGATGAAATTAAAGTTGGAAGTGCAATTATTAGAACTACTTTAGAAAATAATAAAGTAGAAGATTTCAATATTGAAATTTTAAGTGTTGATAAGGAAAGTGATACAAAAAATATTTTATTTAAAATCACTGATAATAACCTTTTAGAAAAAACTGGTGGAATAGTAAAAGGTATGAGTGGTTCCCCAATTATTCAAAATAATAAGATAATTGGTGCTGTAACCCATACAGTAATAAGTGATAATACTAAAGGTTATGGAATAAGTATAATTAAGATGTTAGAAAGTATCGAATAGGAATTTAAGTTCCTATTTTTTTAGATAAAAAGACAAATTCGGCTTAATATTGTTTTAATTTATATTTTATTGGAAAGTTTATGACATAATAAAAAGCAACTACTAAAAGTCGCTTTTTATTTGTCTATCGTTAGAGTACTAACCATTTTCGAAACAGTACCTAACCTAGCAAATTGGTATATCCTTATGAAGTATTACTACTTCATATACTCATATTATCATAAATTTATTATTTGGTCAAGTATAATTTGAATATTTTTTATCAATTGCTACAATTAAGATAATTTATTATAAATAATTTATATTTAATTATTGACTTTAATATCTCATTGCTATATAATTAATTATGGATATACCTGATTCGTTAGGTGCTGTTCCTTTATAGACAATTTATAAACCATCTTGATATTACAATCTAAAAATATACTATAAAGGAGGGGATGCTTATGGCTAAAGAAATTTTTTTTCTTCGGGTTGTAATTGTCCTACTATTTTTGGTAGTATTTATTTTACTATTTAAATAGTAAAACGGCACTCTAACGTTTGTCTAGCGTTAGAGTGCTGACCTTTATGGGACAGTACCTAACCCGACAAATTAGGTATATCCTTTTTTATTATATGAAGCATCCCTTCATGTATTCATATTATCATATTTTTTTCCTAATTTCAAGTATTTTAGCAAAAATAAATTATTTTTTTAATCTTTTTATTTTATTATTTTCATTTTGATTTTTAACTGTTTGAACTAATATTTGTATGATAAAAAATAATTCATCTTCAGTAAAGGTATAGTTTTTTAAATTATTAATAATTTTTTTTCTTATATCTACTATTTCAATACATAAAGGAATATCTTCCTTGTAAAACTTTAAAATAACTTTGGCTTCTTTAGCTTTTTCTTTTAATTCACTGATTGCCTCTTTTATTATCATTTTACTATAAGGATGCAAAGTTTTATCATTTTTAAGTAAATTTATTATTTTTTCTTTTTCTTTTTTATAATCAAATTCTCTAACATCTTCTATTGTTAGACATTTTGTATCATAATCTATAGCAAGTAATCTTTTACCATCTTTTGAAACTAAATATTCATTACAATATTGTATTCCTTTTGAAGTAAAAGTAAAAAATACGTTATTTAATTCAAAATCATCTAAACTATAATTTGCCGCTACATTATAGTCTTTATCAACTATATAATAATCTATAAATGGAAAACTTAAATCACCTGTTAATTTGGAAACTTCAAAATTTTTAAAATTATCGTAACTAATAGAATTTCCAATTTCTTTACTATATTTTAAAATAGTATTGTCAGGAAAATAGTATTCAATGGTTGCAATACTCATATCAGGGCAAGCGATACTTATTGAATTTTCAAATTTCATTTTAAGTATTAATAAACGATTATCACTAGAACTTATTATAAAAGTATCTTTATCTTTTTTAATACTATATTTTTTATTATTAAAATCAATATCTTTGATTTCTAAATCAATATTACTAATATAACCTAATATATTGAATAATTTAGTAATATTTTCTAATTTTAAATAACTTTCTTCTTTGTTCATTTTTTACCTCATTTCAGTTAGTTATGATATAATAATTTCTTTTTCAAGTCAAGGTAAAATGTCTAAAAACGACAAATAAATTGGCATTTCCAGTTATTTCTTTTGCATTTCTATAAATTATTCTATATAATAAATATAGATGAAAGGAGGTATATTATGTTTAAAGAAAAATTAGCTTTAGTTCCTGAACTTCCTGGTAGTTATCAAATGAAAGATAAAGACGGTAACATTATTTATGTTGGAAAAGCCAAGAACTTAAAAAGAAGACTTAAAAGTTATTTTACAGGTCGAGTAACTGGTAAAACCAAGAAATTAGTTTCTGAAATAGCAACTTTTGAATATATTGTAACCAAAAGTGAACTTGAAAGTTTAATTTTAGAAATTACTTTAATTAAAAAATATAATCCTAAATATAATATCCTTCTTAAAGATGATAAAAGTTATCCTTATATTGAATTTACTAAAGATAAATATCCTTTACTTCGAGTAGTTCGAAATGTTAAAGTTAAAAAAAATAAAAATAATTTATATGGACCATTCCCAAATGTTGGAAGTGCCAGACACACAGTTGAAATGTTAAATCGAATTTATCCCTTAAGAAAATGTGAAACCTTAAAAAAAGATTATTGTCTTTATTATCATATTGGAGAATGTTTAGGCTATTGCAAAAATCAAGTTGACCCCGAGAAACTTGAAGTAATGAAAAAAGAAATCACCGCTTTTTTAAATGGAGATGCCTCTTTTATCTTAAAAAAACTAGAAGAAAATATGAATGAAGCTAGTAATAAGATGAATTTTGAAAAAGCTTTAGAATATAAAAAGATGATTGAAGATATTAAAATAACCTTAAAAAATCAAACGATTGTTTTAAATAAAGATATTAATTTAGATTTATTTAATTATTATGAGGAAGAAAATTATTTATCAATTCAAGTATTCTTTATAAGATCTGGAACTTTATTTGGAAGAAGTAAGAAAATTTTAAACTATACAGGTGATGTTGAAGAAACTTTTATAGAATATATTATTAGATTTTATGAAAGAGAAGTGTTACCTAAAGAAATTTTAGTACCAACTGAAATAGACCCTTTGATATTAAGTAATTATTTAAATGTTAAAGTCCGAGTTCCTCAAAAAGGGGATATGAAAAAATTAATGGATTTAGCAAGAGAAAATGCCGAGATTGCTTTATCTGAAGAGATTAAGATTTTAAATCAAGATGAAAAAGTAAGACAAGAAGCGATTCTTGAATTATCTAATATTGTAGGTGGTAGGGTTAATCGCATTGAAGCCTTTGATAACTCTCATTTATTTGGTACTTATTATGTTGGAGGAATGGTTGTCTTTGAAGACTTCTTACCGGTTAAAAATGATTACCGTAAGTATAAAATAGATGCTACGGTTAAAGATGATTTAAAAGCTATGCAAGAAGTTTTATATCGAAGATACTATAAAGTTTTAATGGAAGAAGTAAAGAAACCTGATTTAATTATCGTTGATGGAGGCGAAACCCAAGTTAATGTTGCAAGAGAAATCTTACAAGAGTTGAATTTAGATATTAACTTAATTGGTTTAAAGAAAAATGATAAACATAGAACCAGTGTAATTGTTAAAAGTGATTTATCCGAAATTGAACTTGATACCCATGGGCATTTATTCTTATTCCTATCAAGAATTCAAGAAGAAGTCCATCGATTTGCTATTTCTTATCATAGACAAATTAAAAATAAAGGAAGTTTGGCAAGTGTTTTAGAAATGATTCCAGGAATTGGTGAAAAAAGACGGAAAGAATTATTAAAAAAATTCTCATCTTTAAAGAAAATTAAAGAAGCAAGTGTTGATGAGTTAAGTGAAGTTTTACCAAGGGAAGTTTCAATTGAATTAAAAAAATATTTAGAAGAAAATATATAAAATGTGAGGTATAGTATGAAAAAGAATAAAAAGTGTATAGGATGTGGAGTAGTTTTACAAAATGATAATATTTTAAATGTTGGATATACTCCTAATTTAGAACAAGATTATTGTATGAGATGTTTTAAAGTTAAAAACTATGGAGAAGTTAGTAATATAACTGGTAACCCGGATGATTATATTAATATATTAAAAAGTGTTGATAGGACTAATGATTTAGTATTATATATTGTTGATATTTTAAACATTAGAGAAAACTTAGAAGATATAAAAGAATATGTTGATAATGATATTGTTTTAGTTTTAAATAAACGTGATGTTTTACCTAGAAGTGTTAAAGATGAAAAAATCTTAAATTATTTAATGGAAAAATATCATTTTAAAGATTATATCGTAGTTAGTAGTTTGAATAATTATAATTTAGATTTACTTTATAAGAAAATTTTAAAGTATAAAAAATCAAATGATGTTTATTTAGTTGGAGAAACGAATGCTGGAAAGAGTAGTTTAATTAATAAAATGATAGGTAATTATTCAAAAGGTTATCCGACTCTAACAACTTCAAATGTTCCTGAAACAACTTTAAATAAAATTAGTATTAAGTTAAATGGTAATTTAAATTTAATAGACACACCAGGGGTTGTTGATTTAGGAAATATTATTTATCATTTAGATAATAAATATTATAAAATTTTAAATACGAGAAGAGAAATCAAACCAAAAACTTATCAAATAAGTAAGAATCAAAGTTTATTAATTGGAGATTTCTTAAGAATTGATTATTTAAGTGGTGATCGAAATAGTTTTACTTTATATATTCCAAATGGTATAACTGTTAAAAAAATAAATTCTAAACATGATAACTTAAAAGAATTAAATTATCAAGAATATGATATAAAATTTCATGAAGATTTTGTAGTTTATGGTTTAGGTTTTATTAAGATAGTTTTAAATACTAAAATAGGTGTTTATTTAGATAAAGATATTAAAACATTTATTAGAAAGAATTTGATATAATTTGCTTTATTTTTAAACAAAAATGTGTTATAATAGTTACATATTTAGAAGAAAGGAAATTTATGGAAATAGCTAAAATAAAAAAGGCTTTAATTGAACAAAGAAAAATTAATTTAAAGGGGAATTTATATCATAAGACTCAAATCGATTTTGCTTATAACACTAATCATATGGAAGGTTCTACCTTAACACCTTCTGAAACAGCTAGTATTTATGATACGGGAACAATTCTTACTGATAGTAATAAAATAGTGGTTTTAAAAGATATGACAGAGACCAAGAATCATTTTACTTTATTTAAATATATGCTTGATACTCTTGATAACCCTTTATCGGAAGAATTAATTAAAAAATTTCATTTTATATTAAAAGATGGAACTTTAACTGATGAAGAAAAAACTTGGTTTAGTGTTGGAGATTATAAAGTCAAGAGAAATTTTGTTGGTTCTATAACAACTTCTTTACCTAAAGATGTTCCAAAGGATATGCAGAAACTTTTAGAATGGTATAATAAAATACCAAAGAAAACAATCAATGATATAATAGAGTTTCATGTAAGATTTGAAAAAATTCATCCATTTCAGGATGGTAATGGAAGAGTTGGGAGAATGATTATGTTTAGGGAATGTTTAGAAAATGATATTATGCCTTTTTATATAGAAGATAGAAATAAAGATTTTTACATAAGAGGAATTAAGGAATATCAATTAAATAATGAAAAAGGATATTTGATTGATACTTGTTTAAATAGTCAAGATAACTATGAGAAATTGGTTAAATATTTTCTAGAAGATTAAAAATATATTGCTATTTTTAAGAAAAAACGATACAATTAAGTAAAGAAAGGATTTTTATGGAAGAAGAGATAATTAAAGAATTAGAAAATGGTTTAGATGCATCAATTGAAAGTTTAGAGGGAAGACTAAAAAAGATAAATGCTGGAAGAGCTAATCCTAGTATGCTAGATGGAGTAATGGTTAATTATTATGGAACTCCAACTCCTCTTAAAAGTTTAGTGACAATATCAGTTCCAGAAGCCAGACAACTATTAATTAAACCTTTTGATAAATCTAGTTTAGCAAGTATTGAAAAAGGAATCTTTGAAGCAGATATTGGGTACACTCCTACTAATGATGGAGAGTGTATTAGAATATCTATTCCACCTTTAACTGAAGATAGACGAAAAGAATTAGTAAAACAAGCTAAAGCTACCTGTGAAGATTCCAAAGTTGCAATTAGAAATCACCGAAGAGATGCAATTGAAATGTTGAAAGATGCTGATTTACCAGAAGATGCTGAAAAGAGAAGTGAAGAGAGAGTTCAAACTTTAATTGATAAGTATAATAAAAAAGTTGATACGATACTTGATTCTAAAACTACTGATTTAATGAGTGTTTAAAAAGAACCCGATGGGTTCTTTTAAATTATATATATTTCTTCCTAGTAATACATCATCAATATAAAAAAATAAAGTGTTTTGAACTTTATTTACTGTTTATAAGTAACTAAATTTTTAGTATAAAGACTAAAAATCAGTTTTACCATGTCTTATTTTTATGGTCGCAAAATGCGACCTTATATTTGTAGTAGATATTTTAAATATTGACTAGGTTTTAATTTTATGGTCGAAAATTTCGACCATAAAAATTCCCTTTCTTTACAAAATCTTATTTTTAGAAATATTTAAAAGTATTTCAATTCCAACTAAACTTGGATGTAAACTTAAACCTCCATAAGATAATCAAGTTTTATAAAATAACTGAATATTATTCTATAATCGCAAGTGTAAAATTCATTAAACTATCTTTTACAATCTTATCTTCTAATTTATTAATTGAAAAGTTTTGCTACCTACATGATTAAGAGATGCTGCACAATGATAAATTTCTTTTTGGTCTATTATAATGTATCTATCATGAAAATCATTATTATAAACAATCTTTAAATTATTATATTGTTGTTGGTATTTATTAATATCTATTTGTTTTAATAAACCATTATTTTTACATATTATAGTTACATCAACTTTTTTCTTTTCTTCAAATTGATTAAAAGATTCTTGTAACAATTTGATATCTTCATCATGTTTTATTACTAAATTGTTAATATATTTTTGTTTAATTAAATCATTAGAAATATATTTTCTCATTATTACAAAAGCATCCATAATGGCAATACTTACTTGGACTGCAACATTAGATTTTAAGATAGTTGCAAGCATTGCTACACCTTGTTCAGTAAAAACACGAGGATTTTTATATTTGCCCCCACGAGTTTCAATCTGATTATTTTTTTGGTCGCAATTTGCGACCAAAAAAAATTCGCTTTCTTCATCTGTTAATTTAAAACAAAATTTTTCAGGATTTCTTCTTACTGCTTCATTAATTCTTTTGGTATAATAATGCTAAATCACTATCAAGCATTACTTGTTTTCCTCTTACTTCATAAATCATATTTTCTATTTTTAATTTGTCTATTAACATAACATTATTCATACAAAAATCCTCCTACTTTGGCTGTAATTGAGATATATCAAATATGTATTAATATGTCAATCTTATTTTAGTTATTTTTAGAAATATTTAAAAGAATTCCAATTCCAACCAAACTTGTAAGTAAACTTGAACCACCATAAGATAAAAAGGGAAGAGTAACTCCCGTTACAGGGATTAAACCAATAACAACTGATAAATTCATAATAACTTGAACAATTAATTGAAATATTAAACCAAAAGAGAGATATTTTTTAAATAAGTCTTCTTCTCGTAAAGCAATCTTTAAACCAGAATATAAAATAAAACCAAATAAAGTTAAAACAACTAAAGCCCCAACGATACCAAATTCTTCAGCAATAATTGAAAATATAAAATCTGTTTGAGGTTCTGGAAGGTAAAAACTCTTTTGTCTACTATTTAAGTAACCAACTCCAAATAAACCACCTGGACCTATGGCATATAAACTTTGAATAATTTGAAAGCCTGTTCCAAGTGGGTCAGACCAAGGATTAATAAAAGAAGTAATTCGATCCATTCGGTATGGGGCAATAATAATTAAAACAACAATTCCAATTACACCTAATACACCAAGCCACATAAAAAATTTCATGTTCACACCAGCTACAAATAACATAGCAATTATTGTTAAAATAATAATCATTCCCGTTCCAAAATCAGGTTCTAACATAATAAGTCCAAATATTAAAAATAAAATAAATAATATAGGAAAAACACCTTTTTTATAATCTTTTAAAAACTTATTACTTCGAGCTAAATATTTACTTGTAAATATTATTAAACCTAGTTTGGAAAATTCACTAGGTTGAATTCCAAATGAACCAATTCCAAACCAACTACGGCTTCCATTTCGAACTACACCTAAACCAGGTATTAAAACTAAAATAAGTAAAATAATACAACCAAATAAAATAATATTTGATTTATCATAATAAAAATTATTATCAATTTTAGAAACGATAAATAAAACAACTAAACCTACTAACACAAACAATCCTTGCGTTAAAACATAATGAAATTTATTATCAAACTTATATTCAGCCCAGATAAAACTTGCTGAATAAATCATGAAAAGTGATAAAATCATTAGTAAAATAACACTTATAAGTAATAATTTTTGATATTTTTTCATTCTATCACCATTTAAGTTTATGCAACAACTAAAAAAAACATCCCGAGAGATGTTTACTTTAATCTTAAACTTTTAGAATTATTTTCAATAAATTCTTCAGCTATTTTATATATATCTTCTTTAGTTAAAAATAAGTTTTCTAATTTATGTTCAATTACCATATTTAAAAAAGCATATATATAATTATATCTAAGATCATAAATCTTGGTATGTGGAATAATTGGTGTATCTTTCATATAAGTATAAATTTTAGTTTTAGAATCAAAGTCATCAAAAATAACTAGATTTAAATCATTTTCTTTATAAATTAATAATTGTAAATAATTATTGCCGATATTATTATCTTCAATAGCTGATTTATCAATCATATGAGAAAATCTTTTTTGAAGTTCATGAAATGCTAAACTTTGTTTATCTTCTTCTGTTAAATAAACTAAATTATATTTAAAACTTTGATTAACAGAAATTAAAACTGGAAGTGATTTTAAAAGATAATCTTTATTTTCTATTTTACTTACTAAATAAGTTATAATTTCTAAAATATCATTTAAATTAAATTGATTAATTTGTTCTAGATTAGTATAATCTTTATTTAGAATATTTAATTGACTATGATATTCTAGAAGATTACTTTTTAAAACTTTTTTTCGTTTATTAATTTTTGTTAATAATTCTTTTAATTCATTAATTTTATTATAATAATTATTAGGTTTAGGAATAGTAGTATTAAGATTATGGTATTTTTGTCTAACTTTTCTAGTTAATTCTTTTAATTTATTAAGTTCCGTATTACAATCATCAATTTTTTTAGTAATATCATTTATTTTAGTTAATAATTCTCTTTGCATGTTTAAAAAATTATTGTTACTCATAATATCCCCCTTTAAACGATTTTATATTATACAATTAATTTGAAAAAATAGCAAGTTTCAATGGTAATAAAATTTTAGATGTGTTATTATATAGGTGGAAGTGGTTTTATGATAATTACAAGTCTTGATAATAATAAGATAAAAAAATATTTAAAACTTAAAACAAAGAAATATCGTGACCAAGAAAGATTATTTTTAATAGAAGGAGAACATTTAGTAAAAGAGGCTTTAAAAAGTAATAAACTTATAGATTTATTAGTTTTAGAGGGAGTTGAAGTTACTATTGATTTTCCATATACTTATATAACAAGTGAAATAATTAAAAAGTTATCAAGTTTAGAAAGTCTTCCTAAAATGATAGGAGTAGTTAAATATATAGATAGTAAAGATATAGAATCAGATAAAGTTTTAATTTTAGATAATATTCAAGATCCAGGTAATTTAGGAACGATTATTAGAAGTAGTTTAGCTTTTAATGTTAAAGATATCATTTTAAGTTTAGATTGTGTTGATATTTATAATGAAAAAGTAATTAGAAGTACCCAAGGAATGTTATTTAAAGTTAATATTATAAAAAGTGATTTAAAAAAGATAATATTAGAATTAAAAGAAAAAGATTATGTAATTTTAGGAACAAATGTTCGAGAAGGAATAGATGTTAGAGAAATTAATCCTTCTAAATTTGCTCTTATAATGGGTAATGAAGGACAAGGAGTAAGACCTGAAGTAAGTATGCTATGTGATAAAAATTTATATATAAAAATGAATAAGAAAGTTGAAAGTTTAAATGTTGGAGTTGCAACAAGCATTTTGCTTTATGAACTTAATAGGTGAAGTATGGAAGTTTTAGTTGGAAAGTATGTCAAGACTCATGGAATTAAAGGTGAGATTAAAATAAGAAGTAATATTAAATATAAAGAAAAAGTCTTTAAACAAGGTAATACTCTAAAAATTAATAATCAAGAATTTGTAATTGAAGGGTGGCGTAAGCACCAAGAATATGATATGATAACTTTTAAAGGAATTAATGATATTAATCAAATAATTGATTTAAAAGGTAGTAATGTTTATATTGATAAAGAGTTACTTAATTTAGATACTAATGAATATTTAGATACTGATTTAATTGGTTTAGATATTTATATAGGAAGTAAATTAGTAGGTAAAGTTGATGATATTACTTATCTTAATCATAATAAAAAATTATTAGTTATTAATAACAAATATATTCCTTTTGAATTAATTAAAGATATTGATTTAAAAAATAAAAAAATAATCGTTCGGGAGGTTTTAGGTTTAATATGAAAATAGATATTTTAACACTTTTTCCAAATATGTTTGAAGGATTTTTAAGTGAATCAATTATTTCTAGAGCTATTGATAAAGGATTAGTTGAAGTTAAAATTCATAATTTTAGAGATTATACAAATGATCCTCATGGTAAAGTTGATGATACACCATATGGAGGAGGAGCTGGGATGGTTTTAATGCCTCAGCCAATCTTTGATTGTATAGAAAGTATCAAAACTCCTGATAGTATTGTTGTTATGTTAACTCCTGAAGGTGAAGTTTTTAATCAAAAAGTTGCTTATGATTTAAGTTCTAAAAAGCATTTAATTTTATTATGTGGTCATTATGAAGGTTTTGATGAAAGAATTAAATCCATCTGTGACAGGTTCATTAGTATTGGAGATTTTGTTCTAACTGGTGGGGAACTTCCTAGTATGGTAATAAGTGATGCTATTATTCGACTTTTACCAGGAGTAATTGATAAAGAAAGTTTAGAAAGTGAATCATTTACTAATAATTTACTTGATTATCCAACTTATACGAAACCTCGTGATTTCAGAGGCATGAAAGTTCCTGATGTTCTTTTAAATGGAGACCATAAAAAAATAAATGAATATAGGCTAGAAGAACAAATAAAGAAAACTAAAGAATTAAGAAGCGATTTAATGGAGGAGAAAGATGAATAATCATTATTTAATAGTTAAAGAAAAAAACAAAAAAACAATAACTTACTTTGAATACAATAAATTAAATGGTTTTAATATGACTTCTAAAAATAAAAATATTAAACTAAAAGATGCTATTAATGTTAATAAAATGATTATCATAAATCCTAGTTTTATAGAAAAATTAGTTAATAAAAAAATAAATAATAAAATTAAAAAATTAATTGATTTAATTGCTAATATTTATAATAATCCAGATGATGAAGACCCAGCTGGTACTTTAATGATTGCCTTAAATGAAGTTGAAAAGTTTAAAAGAGAAATGATTAATAAATATGAAGAATATATGACTAAAGCCCAGATAAAACTATTAGAAAAAAAGATTGCCATTTTAGAACAAGAAGTTACCATGCGAGCTTATTATATAAATGAAAAACAAATCCCGGAGGAGCAATATGAAACTCACAAAGCAAGGTAGAGTAGGCAAAATTTTAAGTATTATTCTATTCATCTTTTGGCTTAGTTTAATCTTTTTCTTTTCAAATCAAAATGGAGAATTATCTAGTCAAAGTAGTAGTTTAGTAGTTAATATTGTTAATTCTTTTTTACAATTATTTAATCCTAGTATTGATATATCTATATATCCTACTGCAACATTCATAATTAGAAAACTTGCTCATATGTTTTTATATTTCATTTTATATTTAATAACTTATTATATGATGTTTCAATTTAATATTGAAAAAAGAAAAAGTTTAGCTTTATTATTTTGCTTTCTCTATGCTATAACTGATGAAGTTCATCAATTATTTATTAATGAAAGAAGTGGTCAAATAACAGATGTTTTAATAGATACAAGTGGTTCTTTAATTGCTCTTTTATTGATTTTTACTTTAAATCATCTAAAAAAGAATAAAAAAGATAATTTATAAATATTTTAAATTTACTTTTTATATATTTTATGATACTATATTACTAGAAAGAAGGGATACTATGAAACCTATTGCAATCGGAACAGAAGATTTTAAAAAAATAATTGAAACAGGGAGTTTATTTATTGATAAAACATTATTTATTAAAGAAATAATTGATGATTCTTCTCAAGCATTATGTTTACCAAGACCAAGAAGGTTTGGTAAAACATTAAATATGAGTATGCTTTATTACTATTTTAGTAATGAATTTAATAGTAAGAAATTATTTGAAGGTTTAAATATAACTAAAGAAGGGTCAAGATATTTAGATGAGATGAATAAGTACCCTACGATATTTATAAGTTTAAAAGATACTAAAAGAGACACATATGAAGATTTTATAGATGCATATAAAGATATAATGAAATCGTTATATGATAAATATAAAAAACTATTAGAAGATAATGTCCTTGATGAAACTGAAAAAGAAGATTATTTAAAAATTACTAGAAAAGAAGAAGAAAGATTTTTATCAAATGCTTTATCTAAATTAGTATATTATTTAAATAAATATTATAAACAAGAGGTAATAGTATTACTAGATGAATATGATGCTCCAATTATTCATGCGTATGCTAAAGGATATTATGATGAAATAATAGCCTTTATGAAACAAGTATTTGTTACAACCTTTAAAATCAATCCTGGTTTTCCAGCATTGAAAAAGGGAATAATAACTGGAATATCAAGAATAAGTAAAGAAAATATGTTTAGTGATGCAAATAATATTAAAGTTTATAATGTTACGGATAATATGTATTCTAATTATTTTGGATTTACAGAAGATGAAGTTAAACAGGCTTTAAAAGAATATAATTTAGAAAATACTTTTTTAGATGTAAAGAAATGGTATGATGGGTATTTATTTAGGAAAAATATAATCTATAATCCTTGGAGTATATTAAACTATTTGAATGATAAAGAATTAAAACCATATTGGGTAAATACAGGTGGAGTAGAATTACTTAAGAATTTGATTTATAACTTAAATAATAAACTTGAAATATTAAATAGTTTTGAACATCTAATTGAAACTGGAATTATAGAACATATTAATTTAAATGTTAATTTAGACCTTAATAATTTAGAGGGAGATAAAGATAATATTTATACTTTATTTATGTTAAGTGGATATTTAACACCTATTGATAGTATTTTAGATTATGAAGATGTAACATTAAGAATACCTAATTTAGAAATTAGAAAGAATTTAGAAAATATAGTTAAGGATTGGTTTAAAAGTGGTCCTTTAAAGAATTATGATTTTACAAGATATTTAATTTCAAAAGATTTAGAGTCTTTTAAGAGTAATTTTAAAAATATAGTAGAGGAAAGTTTTAGTTATTATGATGTACCAAATAATCAAGATGGAGAAAATTTTTATCATGCTTTTACTTTAGGACTACTTCGTTCAAGTCAAAGTAACTTTGAAATAACAAGTAATAGAGAATCTGGATATGGAAGATATGATTTAATGTTAAAACCTCTTAATAGTAAATATGCATATATAATAGAATTTAAGTTATTAAGAGATAATGACTTTGATAAAACTATTGAAGAAGGGTTTAAACAAATAGAAGAGAATAAATATGAATTATCTTTAAAAGATTATGATGTAACTAAAATGGTAATTGCATTTAAAGGTAAGAAAGTTAAAATTGAAACTAGATAATGTCAACTATATTGTAAATCTTAAAAGAAATTTTTAAAAAGTAGTTGATATTACCCAAGTATCATGATAAGATTAATACATAAATAGAAAGGAGTGACCCTCATATGATAAATGTTGTTAATGTATCAAATAAAGCTTGTCAACATAGAGTAAACAATGGGGGGGGTTACTAACTAAGATACAAATAGTAAATTACAAAGATAAACAAGAAACGACATAAAGATGTAGTATGGTAGTACTATATTCTTTGTGTCGTTTTAAAATATATACTTGTAAAATACTTAAAAGTATTTTATAATGTAATTAGAATAAAGGGTCAAGGTCCAGAGAGAGGAGATAATAAAATGAACAATCAAAGCAGTAAGAAGAAAGGAATAATAGTTGCAGGGATAAGTGCAATCGTGTTAGTTGCCGTATTAGGTATTTCATTTGCAGTATGGAATTATTCAAGAACAACTGATAATCAAATATTAGTAGCAGGAGACATTTATATGAAATTTAAAGAAAATCCTGCTTTAACTATTGAAAATGCCATACCAAGTGAAGGACCAGGAGCAAATGATTATTTTGAGTTTACAATAGAAGGAAAAAATACGTATAGTAAACCAATCTGGTATGAAATAGACATACAACATGGAGAAGAGCATGGTACAAGAAAAACAAGAATAGAAGATAACTTATTAGCATTTAAATTAGTAGAGGTAAAAGAAGAAAATCAAGAAGAAGTACTAATAGAAAAAGGAAGTTATACAGGATTAGCAACAGGAAAAGGGATATATGTAAACACTATACCAGCAGGAACAAACACCAAAATAACAAGAACCTATAGATTATATATGTGGATATCAAGTAAAACAATAATAGGAAATACAAGTGATGCAGACTATGATATGGATGAATGGAATGATGTCTATGCAAGTATCAAAGTAAATGTAACTGGTGATTTCAATGAAAAAAGTTTAAAAAGTGAAATAGGAACTGATGTAGTAAAAGATACTATAGGCCAAGCAGGAGGAGTAATTGGAGTAAAGGCTGATAATACTTCAACAACAAATAAAGATGATGAAGTAAGAGAATATCGTTATTCCGGAAATGATGGAATAAAAAATTATATCTACTTTAATTGTAGTGAAGGAATAACCTATGAAACAGCAAGTTCTAATTGTGAAAAATGGAGAATAATCGGAGTATTCAAAGATGAAAGTGGAAACGAACATTTAAAAATAGTAAGAAATGAGATATTAAGTGGAATATTTCCTGAAACATATGAAGTAGAAGGCACAACTTATAATATAAAATATACTAATAATGACATTAATGCTTATTGGAATAAAAAAGTAAGTGGAACAAATAATAATGACTGGTCAACAGCGGGCTTGCAATATTGGTTAAATACAACCCAAGATGAAACTGAGGAAGAACCAAACAAAGGTTATCTAAGTTACTTAAAAGGAGATACATTAAGTATGATAGAAGAGACAAAATATTATTTAGGAACAACAACATATGAAGATCCTCCAACATATGGAATGATAGATACACCGAAAGAAGCATATGCAAATGAAAGAGATGTCAAAAGTTGTATCGAAAATACAGGAAAGAATGAATCCGAAAGCGGTTGTAAAGTATGGGCAAATAACCAAGCAACATGGACAGGAAAAATAGCCTTAATGTATCCATCAGATTATGGCTTTAGTACGGAAAGTAGTAATTGGGAAACCCAATTCAAAGGTTTTAGGAGTATAAAATCATCAAGTTGGCTAAATTCAGCAAATCATGGTAGTTATGAATGGTTGTTGTCTCCGGCCTCCACCCACTCTACTAGTGTTGCTGGCTGGTATGCGACTGGCGATGGGGGCAACCTCGGCGTGTACAACTACTACGGCGTTCGTCCGTCTGTTAATCTAATATCATCTATCAAAATTACAAGTGGAAATGGTACTTCTGAAACTCCATATTTTCTTGAAAAATAGCTAAGAATTATTTAATAAAAGATACTACCTTAATAGAACTTCCTAGTTAAAAGCCTAAGGGCTTTTTTTCTTAATTCATAAAATATTATGAAATTTGAGTTTCGGTGAAAAAAATACTTGACAAGAAAAAAAATGAAAAAGTTATCCACAAATTCATCTTTTTAAGTC
>CANQJD010000027.1 GCA_947624175.1 uncultured Bacilli bacterium | reverse complement strand
CCATATATTTATTTTGAAAGATTAAATTCCATGCTTGTACTTTTTAGGGGTGGAATTTACTTTTGCATTCGAGGTAATATAAAAGCCTTAAGTTAGGACTTGAAAAAAAATATTTCTTATAGTAAAATTATATCATGATAGGAAGGGATTATTATGAATAGTCAAATCGAGTCTTATATTTTAAATATTAGTAATTTAAATGAAGAACAAAGAAAAGATAAACTTATAGAAATAGGTAATAGTTTAGATAATTTAGATTTATATAAATTAATGGATATTGTATATAAATATACTGATGCTAATTTTTTAAAAGATAATAATCTAAATGATTTACTAGAATTATTTAAAGATAAAGTAATATCTAAATTAAGTGATTTATCTTTAATAAAAGTAATTGATTTATATATTGAACTATTTAATAATACTTTAATTGCATCTGATACTATGATGGCTAGTAAAAATATTTTAGCAGTTATGAGCTATAATATTTCAAGTGATACTTATATAGAAAAAGAATTAGAAAAGAAAAATATATCCAAAGAAGAATATTTAGCTAATCTAAAAAAAGATTTAGATAAAAATGTTGAAATAATTGATAATTATACAAGAACTTATGAATTTTTAGATAGTTTACAAGATAAATTCTTAATTTATATTGAAGTAGCTTTTGATAAAATTGAAAGTCAAGAAAAAGACTATTTAGTTCAAAATATTAATAAAAGATTTTCAGATGCTTCTATGAAATTACTTAAGTTAAAAGATAATCTTGATAGAGTTAAAGGTCTTGAATATAGTAATTTAAAGAACAGTGTTGTAATTTATGAAAATTTTAGAAATTCTTTATTAGATAATAAAAAAGATAGCAATAATGATTAATTGTTATCTTTTTCTAAATCACTTTCTCTATTTAATAAAATAGCAAATATAGATAAAGTTATCATCAAAATGCAAAGCATTAAATAATTATGATGGAAATAACTTTCATTAGCTAAAATTTCTAAATTAGAAGCATCAAATATAAGATAATATATTACAAAAGTATAAGCATATAAACCAGTATTTAGAATATTATAAGAAATAATTCTTTTGAATATTTCTTTTTTAGATAGAAAAGTTAAAATCATAATAATTATATATATAAAACTAAAGATAAAATAAATAATTGACCAAATATCAGGTTTATATAACTTATCAATTAATAAAAACATGACGATTAAATAGGCTATAAAAGTAATTACTCTTAAATAATAAAATAGTTTTTTCATTTTTCATCCTTTAGTATTTGTTTAGTTTCCATTAAATAAACATCTTTAAATACTTCATTAAATCTTACTAATTCTTTTTTAATAACATCAGGATAAATTAATTTAGTTGTTTGAATAGCTTTTCTAATATCTCTGATAGTTACTTCTTTTCTATTATCAAAAGCTGCATAAGAGAAAGCTTGTTGTAATATTGTTAAAGCAATATCAGGGTATCTAACTGATGTTTCATAAACTCTTTTAAATTCAGAGGTTGCATCTGTTATAAAAGCCATGATAGTTTCTTTAATAAAGTCTGTGTATTTAAGTTTTAAACCCATTTTCTTTTCAAATTTTGGATAGGTTCCCATCATTATTTGAATAACCATTTCTTTTGTTGGTTCTGCGACATCAATCTTTTGAAAACGTCTTACAAATGCCTTATCTCTTAATATATAACGATTATATTCATCACTGGTAGTTGCACCAATTACTTTAATAGTACCTCGATCAATTATTGGTTTAAAAATATTAGCAAAATCTAAAGTATTTTCACCATTACCAATTAAAGTATGAATTTCATCTATAAAGATAATGATTTTATCTAAATTTTTTAATTGATTAACAATATATTGAATACGAAGTTCATTAGTTCCGGGCATATTACCAGTTAGACTGGCTGTATTTAATTTAATAATAGTATAATCTTTTAAAGCATTAGGAACTTCACCATTTTTAATTTTATAACCAAGTCCTTCAACAATAGCCGTTTTACCAATACCTGGTTTACCAACTAAAATTGCTGATTTTTCAGGGGTTAGTAAAGTAACAATCAATTGCTTAATCTCTTCATCCCTTCCAATTGCTGGATTAGTTAAATATTCTTTTGTACTAAAGTTTTCTCCGTATTCTAAAATTATTTCCATGCTATCTGTTTTATCATCCTGATTTTTAGTATCAACTTCTTTAGTATCATTAACTTCTGTATTCTTTTTAATATCAATAATTTCAAATTCCTTGGTATCAGAATTCTCATTACCAATAACTTCTACCGTATTATCTTCCATTAGCCATCACCTTACTTATTAATTATATCATGACTTCCTGAAAAAACAATTTATTTTCATGAAATTTATCAAGATTTTTCTATTGCTAAATAGTAAAAAAAAATATATAATATAAATAAGGAGAGAAAAGGGTATGAAAATAGTTGCACTTTCAAAAGATGAATTTGATGAATTTGCTTATAGACATAAGTATAGTACTTACTATCAAACCTCATCTTATGCTGAAACCTCAAGATATGAAGGTTTAAATACTTTTTATATTGGGTTTGTTGAAAATGGCACTTTAGTTGGCGTTACATTATTTTTACATAAAACATTCTATTTATATTATAAATATGCATATGCACCAAGAGGATTTTTAATTGATTATACAGACCCTAAATTAGTTCATAATGTAACTATGGGTTTAATTCATCTTTTAAAGAAACAACATTATGCTTTTATTAAAATAGACCCTCCAATTCTTTGTAGTGAAAAAGATAGACATGGAAATATTATTTACTTTAGTAATACAATTAATAATATTTTAGCAACTTTAAAAAAGAATGGATATATACATCAAGGCTTCAATAAATATTTTGAAAATTATAAACCAAGATTAAATGCTTTTGTTAACTTACAACCAGATATTAAAACTTTATATAATAAAATTGATAGAGAAAGTAGAAAAATAATTGATGAGGCTATTGCAACCGGGGTTGAAATATATTTAGACCCAACAGGAAATGTTGATGAACTTTATAAATTTGTAGGTATTAAAAATAAAAAAAGAAAAAGAAGATATTATCAAGGTTTATACAACAATTTTTCTAAAAACAATGCTATTGATATTTTCTTTATTAATGTTAATACTAATAAATATATTAATAATATGAAAAGTTTATATGATCAAGAAGCTGTTGTTAATGAAGAATTGGCAAATAATGTTCAAGATTATAATATTACAGGTAAAGATAAACAAGATGTTATAAATAGAAAGATGGAATCAGATAACCGTTTAAATAATTATAAGAATGAACTTGTATATGCTACTAATTTATCAAAGAGTAATCCTAATTATGTAACAATAGGGGCAGCCTTTACTATCAAACATAATAATGGAGTAGATTTAGTAATTGATAGTTATTATGATGAATATAAAAAATTTAATCCTAGATATGTTCTTATTTGGGAACTTATGAAAAAATATAAAAGTGAAGGATATATGTATATAAACTTAAATGCTGTAGTTGGAGATTTTAATAAAGAAAACTTAGGAAAATATAGTTCCTTAAATAATATTAAATTAAGTTTTAATGCTTCCGTTATGGAATATATAGGAGAATTTGATTTAGTAATTAATGAACATGCTTATGAAAAATTCAAAGAGAAGAATAATATAAAATAATATTGAGTAAAAAAAACTTAATATTATTTTATTTTTTTATTGACATTATCGGTAACATATGTTACCATATTTTCAGGAGGTAACAAAAGGTAAACTATAGGGTTAAATGAAAATTTAAATATATGCAAACGGAGGTTTAAGATGAATCAAGAACAACTGAAATTATTATCAAAAATGAAAAAATTAATAACTGCTGGAAATAGAAGATTTCAAATTCGTAAGGATCGCGATTATTTGGAAGCATTAGCAGAACTTGGAATTTCAGAAGAAGAAGCTTGGAATAATTACATATTATCTTTAAATTCTAATTTTTATATTCCGGATAAAAAGCCAAATTATAGTAGAGGAACGGAAGCTTTAACTTTTTTAAGAAAAATAAATAGTAAAGATGCATATATTAAATTAAAAATAGAACAAAATAATAATAATGTAGAAGAAATAGTATGTTTATCTTTTCATATATAGGAGGTTATTATGAAATGTGATATATGTGGTTCTTTAAATACTTGTGTAAAAGAACATAAACATGAATTTTTAATGAAGGGCAAAAAAATAGAATTTATTGCTTTAAGAAGATTTTGTAAAGATTGTAATAATTTAGTATATGATGAAGAACTTGATAATCAAGCTAGTAAAATAGCTATTCAAGAATATAATAAAAAATATGGAATAAATAAAGAAGAAATAGTTAATTTAAGAAAAAAGTTTAATTTATCTCAAAGTCAATTTGCTAAAATTCTTGGATGTGCTAAAAAAACGTTAGTTAGTTATGAAAATGGAAATAGTATTCCTAACGATAATTATACTATATTATTAAAAACTTTGATAGATAGTCCTGAAATTATTAATAAAATAATTGATGCTAATAAAGATAGTTTTACAGAAAAAGAATATGTAAAAATTAATGATAAAATAAATCAAAGTAATAATTTGAATCAGTTATATTCTATAACTGATTTTAAGCCATCTGAATATAATGGATATACAAAACTTAATACAAGTAAAGTTTATAATATGATTTTATTTTTTGCACAAAAAATGGTTTTAAAAACTAAATTATTAAAAGAAATGTTTTATGCTGATTTTTTATTTTACAAAGAAACTGGATTGTCAATTACTGGACTTGAATATGCTAAAATTAATCTTGGGCCAGTTCCTGACCAATTTGAAAAAATTATTAATGATTGTACAAAAAATGATTTAATAAATTATGAAATAGAATTTCAAAATAATTGTGAATATCACAAAATATTTAGTAAGAAACATTATAATAAAGAAGAGTTTAGTAAAAAAGAAATTGAAATATTAAATAAAGTTAAAGATTATTTTAAAGATTTTACTTCTAGTGAAATAGTTGAATTTTCACATAAAGAAAAAGCATTTATTAATACTGAATATTTTAAAAATATTAGTTATGATTATGCTTTTGATATTGAAATAAAATAAAAAAAGTTTGAGTTTTGGGCTCAAGCTTTTATTTTGTATTTACATATTCAAGTCTTAATTTATCAGCAACTGTGATAATAAATTCTGAATTAGTTGGTTTAGCTCTATCTATATCAACACTATAACCAAATATTTCTTGCATTAAATCCCAGTTACCTCGGTTCCAACTAACTTCAATAGCATGTCTGATTGCTCTTTCAACTCGGGAAACCGTTGTATTAAAATCATTGGCAATTTTAGGATATAACTCTTTAGTTATTCCTCCAACTAAGCTAGGGTTTAAAAATACTTCCATGATGCTATTCCTAATATAAGAATAACCTTTAATATGTGATGGAACACCTAGTTCGTGCAAGACTTTCGTGATTGCTATTTGTAAATTATTATGATACAAATCAATGGTTTTACTTCCTTTACTAATACCGTCGGCTGATTCTAAAATTTTCTTTTCAAGTTCAGGTAACTCAAAAGGTTTTAACATAAAATAGTTAACTCCATAATCAGCAACTTTTCTAATAATTTCAGGGGTGTTATACGAAGTTAAAACAATGATTTTGGGAAGATTTGGGATATCCTTAATATCTTCTAAGACCGAAATTCCATCCTTCTTTGGCATTATCAAGTCTAGTAAAATTAAATCCACTTGCTCGATATTTTCCTTAATCAACCGAACCCCTTCGATTCCATCATTAGCAACTAAGTCTAATGAGATTACTGCGTGACTACTAAAATACTCCTTTACCATATCGACTAATTGTTTATTATCGTCGATCATAAGCACTTTAATCTCTTTCATATTTTCCTTTCTCTCTACTGCACGCATTATCATTATATAATATTTTACAAATTTTGCAAAGAACTTTTTTTGTCAAGAATTGTCGAATTCGTTAGTTTACCTTATTTATCAAGGATAAAAATTTATCAGGATTTAAAGATGCCCCTCCAATTAAGTATCCATCAATTAATGATATCTTTTCTAATTCTATGATATTTTCTAAATTAACACTTCCACCATATAAAACTTTTAACTTTAAATTATAACTTTCTTGTAAATAATCTTTAATTTCTTTAATCGTTTCAGTTAAAATTTTATTAGTTGGAATTTTACCAGTTCCAATTGCCCAGATAGGTTCATAGGCTATAATTAAATTGTCATTATTAATATATTTTAAATTACTTTTTAAAGCTGTATCTAATTCTTTCTTTAAAATATCTAAAGTTACTCCTTCTTCAAATTCCTTTAAGTTTTCTCCAATACAAAGGATAGTTTTAATATTATTAGTAAGAGCAATTTTTACTTTATTTTTAACATATTTTGAATCATTATAAAACTCTCTTCTTTCAGAATGACCAATTATAGTATAATCAATTCCAAATTCTTTTAATTGGGTAACTGACAAATCCCCAGTTAGACTACCAAATTCTTTAAAAGAAATATCTTGACTTCCAACTGTATAACCTCTTTCTTTAAACATACTAAGGTATAAAACACTTGGAAAAAAGACTACATTATCTTTTATTTTTCCACTTACCTCATCTAAATAAATTTTTAAAACTCGACTAGTTAAATTCATTTTAAAATTAGCACATATTAATTTCATTTAATTTCCTCCATTTCTTTTATTAAATTAACTAATTTTTCTAAAGCATTATTTTCAATTTGCTTTGTTAAATTATTTTTAAAACTAATAAGTAATTTTTCATCATTTAAAACTAATTTTACATTATAAATAAGTTCATTTGGAGATTTGGAATTTAAACCAAACTTATTATCTATAATAAATTTAGCATTATAGTTTTCTGGGCCTCCATTTCCAGGAATTAATATTAAAGGAGTATGCATGGCCATAGCTTCGGTTGTAACAATTCCACCTGGTTTAGTAATAACCAAATCAGCAATATTTAATAAATTTGGCATATCATCAGTAAATCCTAGAATTTTAACATTTTTAAGATTATTTTCTTTAATTAAATCTTCACACTTTTCTTTTAATTCTATATTATTTCCGGCAACAAAGATTATATTAATTTCTAGATTTTCATTTAATAATTCTTTTAAATAATTATAAGAGAAACTAGAACCATATCCTCCTCCGCCTAAAAATAGAATGGTTTTATTTAAATTTGTAATTTGATATTGTTCTTTAGTCTTTTTAATACTTGATAATTTATTGAATTTTTTATCAATTGGTATTCCAAAAGGATAAATTTTAGTTTGAGGAATACCATATTTTATTAAATCTTTTTTTACTTTATTATTAGGTACTATAATCGCATCTTCCATTTTATAATTACGAAGCCAAATAGTATGGGCTTTATAATCAGTTAAAATATCAATTATTTTAGTTTTTAAGTTAAATTTCTTTTTTACAATTGCCATTGCAATATTGCCAAAAAAGTGGGTTGAGATACAAATATCAGGATTAAAATTTAGTATTTCTTCTTTTAATTCACTTTTAAAAAGAAAATTAGTTAATTTCTTATATATTGAAGTTATAATTTTATTATTAGTTAATCTAAATGCTAAAGTAAATAGAAAATGATGTTGTTGATATTTATAGTTTAATTCAAAAGTTTTCTTATCAATTTTCGAAAATATATTTCCATATTTTAAGATATCAATTATTTTGATTTCATAACCTTTATCTTTTAGATAATTATAAACACTTAACGCTGCAGATTTATGACCATTTCCATATGAGGCATAAGTAATAAGTATTTTTGTCATAGATTAATTCCTGGCAAGGATTTGCCTTCTAGTAACTCTAAAGAAGCGCCTCCTCCAGTTGAAACATGAGTAAATTTATCTTTATAACCCATATTGATTACACAAGATGCTGTATCGCCTCCTCCTACAACTTTAAAACAATCTAATTTACTTATGAAATCACATAATTCTTTAGTACCTTCTTGATAAATAGATTTTTCATAATAACCCATAGGTCCATTCCAAAAGATAGTTTTACTATCCTTTAAATATGATTTAAATAATTCAATAGTTTTAGGTCCAATATCAAGACCTATATCTTCTTTATCGAGATTATCTTTAACTTTATAATTATCATTTTCCATATCAATATTTGTAACATGGTCAATTGGTAAAATAATTTTATTAGTCTTTTCTAACATTTCTTTAGCAAACTCAAGAGATTCAAGGTCAATTAAAGATTTACCAGTTTCGATACCTTTAGCCTTCAAGAAAGTATAAGCCATTGCTCCACCTACTAAAATATAGTCAGCTTTTTGAGATAAATTTTTAATCGTTTCAATCTTATCACTTATTTTAGCACCACCTAAAATTACTACAAAAGGATGCGTTGGATTATTAATAATAGGTAATAGATTATCAAGTTCTTTTTGAACTAAAAATCCTAATGCTTTCTCTTTCATATTACTTGCAATTCCAACATTTGAAGCATGGGCTCTGTGACAGGTTCCAAAAGCATCATTTATAAATACCTCTCCAAGACTGGCCCAATATTTAGCTAGTTCAGGGTCATTTCCACTTTCCTTTTTACCATCTAAATCTTCAAATCTTGTGTTTTCTAACATTACAATATCTTTTTCTTTCATATTAGAAATAATGTTTTCTACTTCTGAACCACGAGTTTTAGGAATAAAAGTTACTTCTTTATTTAATAATTCTGATAGTCTTTTTGCAACAACTCTTAAACTTTTCGTTTTTAAATCCTCTTCTTTTTTAACTTTACCAAGATGGGATAATAAAATTAATTTACAATTATGGTCTAGGCAATAATTAATAGTTTTTAAACTTTCTTTAATTCGATTATCATCTGTGATTTCTCCTTTATCATTTAGAGGTACATTATAGTCTACTCTAATTATGACTTTTTTACTATCTAAGTCTAATTCTTCAATTTTTTTCATTTAAGATCATTCCTTTCATCTTAATTATACCATTTTAAAAGATATGGAGCAACTAAATTATTGCAAATTGTATAAGATGATTAATGAATTTTTTAGAATTTATGTATTTATCTTGGAATTTTGTCTAAATATGTTGACTTTAAAAATATTTAGTTATATACTTAAAGTATAATAATTGTAAGGAGGGTACAAAATATGGAACGAAAGATAACTAATGAACTTTTAAGATGGAAAAAAGATGCTTTTAAACCTTTATTATTATATGGAGCTAAACAAGTTGGAAAAACTTATACTGTATTAGAGTTTGGAAAGAAAAATTATAAAAATGTTGTTTATTTTAATACGGATAATTATAAAGAATTAATTGATATATTAAAAAGAGAAAAAAGTCCTGAAAAGATAATTATGAAACTATCAGTTTTATCTGGGGAAACCATTATGAAAGAAGATACTTTAATAATACTAGATAATGTAAATGACCCATATGTTGTAAAAGCTATTAAATTATTTTCAACAGAAGATAACTTATATCATATTATTATGATTACATCAAGAAAAGAAAATCTTACGAAGTTTAAAGGGGAAGAGTTATATTTTAAAGCTATGTATCCGATGGATTTTGAAGAGTTTTTAGCAAATTCTGATAAAAAACAATTAATTAATTTTATCAAAGATTCTTATCTTAATAATACCAAGATGCCTTTTCATCAAATGGCTCTTGATGTGTATAACGATTATTTAATAACGGGTGGGATGCCAGAAGTCGTTGATGCTTATTTTAAAGGAAGTGATTTCTTAATACTTGAAAGCATTAAACAAAAGATAATTGATGTAATCAAGAAAGAAATGATTTTAGCAAAAAATTTAATTGATATTCCAAGAAGTAATGAAGTATATGATAGTATTGCTTGTCAATTAATGAAAGATAATAAAAAGTTCCAATATGGAAATATTAAAAAGGGAAGTAGAAGTAAAGATTATGAATCAAGTATTAATACTCTTGGGGTTAATCAATTAATTAATCGGAGTTTTAAACTTAATGATGTTAAAAGTCCTTTAAGTAGTAATAAAGATGAAGAAAGTTTTAAATTATATACGAATGATGTTGGAATTTTATATACCTTGATGCATGCAAGCAGAATGAAATTTATGTCTGATGATAATTTAAGAAGAACTTTAATTGAAAATAATACAGCTAATACTTTAGTAATGCTAGGTTATAGTTTATATTATTATCAATCCGAAGGAAAAACCGAGATTTGTTTTATAGTTCAAAATCGAGTAGGAGAAATAATACCGATTGAAATACTTAATATGAATTTAACGAAAGCTAAAGCTTTAACAACTTTTATTTCTAAATTTAAAGTAAGTAAATCAATAAGATTAACAGATGATAATTTTTCAATTAAGAAAAATATAAAATATGTGCCTGTTTATGCAACCTTTTGTTTAAAAGATATGTAAAAAGTGTAAAATTTAAAAAAAATATGTAAAATTAATTGACTAGGTATGATATAAAAAGTTATAATAATAATATGGAGGTGTAAGATAATGAGTACAATAGGTATGACTTATGATGAAGTAATCGGAATTGCTAACCGAGTATCTGATAATGTTAACAGGTATGCTACTAGTCTTGAAAATGTTTATAAAAAACTAGAAGAAGCAAGAGGAATGTGGAAAGGTGTAGATAACAACTCTTTTACTAACCAAGTAATAGCAAATAAAGGAGAGTTAGTAAAAATTGGACAAGCTGTTGAATCTCATGCTGAATTTTTAAGAAATACTGCAGTTAAAACAAGCAATTTACAAGATGATATTGCTGATGCTGCTGGAAGATTAGGATAGGAGGATTAATATGGATGGATTAGAACTACATGGCAGTGATTTAAAGAATATTGCTGCTGAAATGAAAAATGAAGCTGAAAATATGAGAACATCTTTAGAAGATTCTACAAAGGAGATTCAAAGTATTCCAAATAGTTATTCAGGTTCAGGTTCTCAAGCATTTATGGAAAATTATAATAGTACTTTAAAGCCAAAATTTGATGATACATGTGATAAGATTATTCGAGTTGCTGATTTCATCATATCATCTGTTGAAAAATATGAACAAGCTGATACAGAAAGTGCTCAAAGTGCTGAAAATATAGGTGCTTAATATATTCTGCTAAGGGGTTTACATAATTTTTGTAAACCTCTTGGTAATTATTTAGTTGATTTTTATAAAGAAAAATCTTTATAAAAGTTAATTAAAACTTAAGAAGGAGGAGAAATAAAAATGGCTAAAACTGAAATTGATAGTGAAGCGGTTATGAGTGCTCTTAGGAGTGGAAAATTTGATATAGGTGATAATCCTTATGGTGTAATGACTTCTATTTCTGATTATACTACAAGTATATTTACAGCAATAGGAGAACTACAAAAAAATTGGGCAAGTGCTGTTCAAGATGTGGGTGATTATATAGATGTTTTTAAAGGTCTTACAATGCCTGAAGGTGATGAATTGACTAATCTTTCGACGGATTTAGGTGAAGGGAATTCTGCATCTTTAAGAGGAGTAAATACTTTTTTGAATGTTCGAAGTGGAGTCGGAACTAATAAAGAAGTTGTAGGTTCTCTTACAAATGGTACGGCCTTTACCGTTCTTGGAGCATCTGGTAAAGATACAAATGGAACAACTTGGTATCATGTTAAATATAAAGATTCAAATGGCCAAGAAGTTGATGGATATGTTTCAGGAGATTACATTAATGTAGATAGTTCTTCATTCGATAGTAGTCCACCTGCCGGGGCCACAGCTGGGACTCAAACAGGAGCTGCTGCTTCTTCTAATGGCGGAGCTGGTAGTGTTGGAACATCAAATGGTGGTAGTACTTCATCTTCTAGTGGCGGTTCAAGTGGAAACACTTCTGGTAGTGCTTCTAGTAGTGGAAATAAACAATTAACGGGAGTTGTATCTAATATCAAAGATGTTGGTAGTCATTTAAATATAAGAAGTACTGCTGATGGAAGCAACACAGGCAATATAGTTGGAGGACTTTCAAATGGTGATAAAATTGAAATTTTAGGAGAAGAAAATGGATTCTATCGTATAAAAACTTCTTCTGGAATTGGATATGTTTCAAAGGATTATGTAACTCTTCCTAAGAATAGTGTGATACCACATACAACAATAGAAATTCCAGCTAAAACAACTGTAAGTTTAAAAGATATAAATACTAATTTAAATTTCCGAAGTGCCCCAAATAGTAATAATCCTAATAATATAATTTCAGGTATAAAAAGTGGTACAGAACTTGATGTTGTTGGCAGATCAGGGGATTGGACAAAAGTTAAATATAATAATCAAGAAGGTTGGGTTTATACAAAATACTTAACAAAATAGGAGGTAAGTATGGCAAGAGAAGTAAGAGATGCAGATGTTATTGGAAAAACAGGACTTTATTATATAGATGTATGTGAGAAGTTAAATACTACAAAAGCTTCTTTCTTAACACATGTTAGTAGTATGCAAGCAAATTATGTTGGAGTTGATGCAGATGCAATATCTAATGTATTAATAAATGCTATAAATCGTGTTGATGAACTTGTTGAGGTTTTAACATATTACTCTAAATATATGCTAGCAACAGCTAAATATGATACTGATAATATTGATAATGCAACTAAAAAAATTAGAAGTAAAAATACAATGCAACCAGTAACACCACCAGAAGAAATTTTATTACAAAATATGGAAGGAGAAGTTACTAATGAATCAGAACAAATTGAATATTAATAGTGCAGTAATTGCTGATTTTGATGCTTTAGATAAAGACATAAATGATATTGAAGCAATTCTTCAAGAACTTTATAAGGAAACTCTTAAATTAGATGATACTGTCTGGAAAGCTAAAGAAAAAGAAAAAATAGATCAAACTTTTGTTCCTTATTTAAAAAGATTTACAGAATATTATGCTGGATATTTAAGACTTCGTTTACAATTTGCAAGAGATTCTGTTCAATCTCATAAAGAAGCAGATGTTGAAAATGCTAAACTTGAAGATATATTAGGGTGAGTTATGGCAAGTTGTTATAGTGAAGAATATAAAAAACTTTATGATGAATCTCAGCAAGCTATTGAGTGCCCTAAATCTAGTGAGATTGCAGATAAAATCGATGAAATAAGTAAAATATTCGATAGTATGAATTTAGAATGGGATGATCCTTTTAAAACTAATTTTGATGAATTTAAAAAATCACTTGTTCAAATTTTAGGAAAAATTTCTGCAAGTATTAATACATATCTTGCCAGTGCTGAGGATACCTATTCTGATTTATCAACAACACTAGGCAATTTAAAAAAGGATGATGAGTCATACAGTTATTTGCTTGATCATGAGCCTACTAAAAATAAAACTGTTACTACTACAGTAAATGGTGTTTCTACGACAAATACGGTAGAAACTTCTGAACATATAGATTGGCGTACTAGTATTGCTGAATTGGATGAAAAATTTACTCAATATATTCTTGAGATAGAACCTTTAAGAAGAAAACTAATAGAAGTTAATCAAGAAAAAATCGAAACTGATTTGGCAAGTGCTGGAATTTCTGTTAGTGCTCCAGTTTTTGAATTACCTGAAAATGCTACTTTGCCTACAAATTTAAGCAGTAGTGAAATATTTACTTCCGATGGTTCAGCAAGAGGAAATGCTTATGATATTTGGAAATTCTTAGCTTCTCAAGTTGATGCAAATGGTAATCGTATATTAAGTGATGCTGCCATTGCTGGAGTTTTAGGTAATATGCAGACTGAAAATAGTAATTTTGGTCCTAATGTTTATGAGGGAAGTTCTCAAAAAAACCAAGCTGCAAAAGGATACGGTTTGATTCAATGGACTAATTATAAGGGCATGAGTGGTGGACGGAGAGATCAATTATTTGCAGCGGCAAGCCAATCAGGCTCACAAGTGGATAGTTTGCAATTTCAATGTGAATATTTATGGGATGAAGTTTTTACACCAAGAGAAAATGCTCAATATAATCATAGTGGAAATACTGATTATTATCGAGAGTTAGCTGCAAATGGTTTTTTTACGACTGATGATCCAGTAGTTGCAGCACGATTATTCCATAATATAGTCGAAGCTTCTGCTGATAGTGCTACAAAAGTAAGTGAAAGTCGTGGAGGAAATGCTCAAAACTGGTATAATGAATTTTCTGGTGTTTCAGTATAAGGAGGTACTTTTATGGATGTTGATTATATAAAAAATAAAGTAGATTTTTATAAAAAATATCAATCAGATTATGAAACTTTTTATGATGATGAAGTAGAGCCTTCAAATGAGGTAGTTAGTTCCTCTGCTAATTCAGCTGGAGAGCTACAAAGAAAAGTAAGAAATATAAGAACGGCTCTTGGAGAAATTAAAAGTACATTGAATTCTGATTGGACAGATACAGTTGAGGGTAATTTTAGTAATTATATAACTTCATGTGATGATTATTTGAAAAATATAGAAGATAGTGTAGGAACGGATTTAGTATCTGCTGAGGAGTGTTACAAACAACTAAACACATTGCTTTTATCTTTACAAAATCAAAATACAGCATATCAAAACAGATGGGATGAAATGCCCCACAAAACTGATAGCAAATATACAGAAACAGTATCAGCTGGAACTGATGAAAGAGGAATTTGGCATGATAGTTATACATATCAAAATGGAACTGAATATTTGGCAGATTATAATCAATGGGAAAGTGATGTTACATCTTTAGCAGGTGAATGTATAACAACAATTAGTCAAATAGAACCTTTAATTACAAATTTAATAGAAATTAATGGTAATACAATAGATGGATTAGATGCATCATCAGGAACAAGTATTGAAGCACCAGTATTTGAATTTGATGAAAGTCTTATTCCAAGTTCTTTGGGATTAACTGGAACGGTTAGAGATTATGTCTTAAAGAATAATCTTCCTTATGTAATAGTTAATCGTGGTGGTAGAGATTATTATGTTCTTGCTAATATTTCATATGCTGGTAAACAAGGTGCTGATCAGTGTTTATCATATGCCAATGCATATGCTCGTGGTATTTCAGAATATAATGGATATAATCTTGCTAGTAATGGTAATGGTGGTTTACCTTATTTATATTCAAGCTCTGATCCTAATGAGATTTATCAAATAGCAGCTTCTGAATATGTAAATGGAAGATCTGTTACTTTGGAAGTATCTGGTAAGGTAAGTACGAATTCTAGACATTTTGTTGCTTTAGCTGGATTTGCAGCTGATGCTGATTTTAGTAATTTAAAACAAAGTGATATACTTATAATTGATCCTACTAGTAGTAATACTGTAGGATATAAAGTGCTTGGTACCGATATAGGAGGTCAACGCCGGACTCTTAAGAGTGCTAGAGAAATGCAAAACAATAGTTTTAATACCGATTATGCAATTAATGTATTTAGTAATGTTGATTATGCAAATGAATTAGAAAATACTAGATTAGCATCAACTGGTGCAACTCAAGCTGGTGCTGGAAGTGGTGCTATAAAATTTGCTAAAGCTTAAAAGGAGATATTAATATGAGTAATAATGAGTTTAACCCTAGCGAAAGTAATAATAGTGATGTCGTATATGTAGATGCTGATGAATTACCAAGTGTACTTGGAAAAATTAAATTTGAAACTGCAACAGAAGCTTCTACTTATGCAAGAGAAAAAGAAACTATTTCTTATATAAATAGTATTTTTCAAGCTCGTGATATGGTAAAATCATTTTGGGATAGTTGTGTTACTCAAGCTAGTAATTATTCAACCAATGCTCAGAATATTGATTTACCTGAATCTTTTATAGATGATTCTGGAGATTTAGATGAAGTTGATGGTAATGATGAAATGCCAATAGCAGTTGATGAACCAAGATAAGGAGAATAATTATGACTTTAATTAGACGTGATGTAAATGTTATTTATGGAGCTTCTAAATATTTAAATGAAGCAAATCAAAGTTTAATATTAGCTAAAACAAAATTAATGACGGATTTAGAAAACATGTTTAATAATTATCAAGGAATTGATGCTAATAATATAAATTCTAAGTTTACAGAAGCTATTAATAAAGTAGATTCTTTGATAGAAAAAGTTGATTACTATTCAAAATATATGGATAAAGTAACGAAACATGATCAAGAAAACATTCAAAATGCTACGAAAGAATTAAAAACAATTTTAACTAATGCACCTGAATCACGTAATAGTAATATAAACCCTTTACCTTTAAATGCAGAATCTTTTGATGATAATAATCTTGATTCAACAAATTTGGAGGTAAATATATGAATAATAAAATTAATATTAATTTAAAAATTCAGTCAGATTTTGCAATTTTAGAACAAGATATTAAAGATATAGGTGATATAATAAGAAGAATGGATAAAGCTATGTTAAAACTTGATGGTAACTTTTGGAAAGCTAAAGAAAAAGAAAAAATAGATGAAGAATTTATGCCATATTTACAAAAATATTCTGATAAATATGAAAATTATCTAATGAAAAGATTGAATTTTATAAAAGAGGCAGTAAGTAGATATGAGGAATTAGATAAAGAAAATGCTAAATTAGAAGATATAGAATTTTTATAGAGGGCTTTATGGATTATTATAAAGAGTATGAAGAATATGCCATAGAAATAGATGATGCTTGTAGTTGTGTAAATAGTAATAAATGTAGTAATTTGAATAGGGAAATAGAGACTATGGCAACTGCAGTTGATGGCATAAATTTATCTTCAGTATGGCAAGATGGAGTTGCTAGTGCTTTTGCATCAGCCATTGATACAACCAAAAAATGTTTAAATGATATATCATCAAGTATATCATCTTTATTTATGGAATCAGAAGAAATATATATAAAATTGCAACAACAATTATTGTTTTTAAAAAATGCTAATATCAAATATATGAATACACGTGATAATGAAAAACCAGATTATGATGATTTTTCTGTTTCAGCCGAATATGAAAATGGAGTGTTAGTTAAAGAAGGCTATTTTAGGCAAAGTGATTATGATAAAGCCTTGGATGAATGGAGAAAAAAAATTAAACTTTTAGAGGATGAATGTATTGCTTTAAAAATTGAAATAGAGAAAAATAAAGCTAGATTATCTGAAATAAATAGTGAAAATGTTATGTCTGGTGGAGGTTTTACTACTTTGGAAATAAAATATAATAATACTGATAATTCTATCTTTAAATCTGATGGTTCAAGTGTTGGTAATGTGCATGATATTTGGAATTATTTATCATCAAAAGTAGATGAAAATGGTAATCGTATATTGAGTGATGTAGCTATTGCAGGAATTTTAGGTAATATGCAGACTGAAAATAGTACTTTTGATCCCAATGTTTATGAAGGAGACACTCAAAAAATTCAAGCGGCAAAAGGCTATGGTTTAATCCAATGGACTAATTATCATGGTATGAGTGGTGGACGAAGAGATCAACTATTTGCTGCAGCTGATCAAATAGATTCACCAGTGGATAGTTTGCAATTTCAATGTGAATATTTATGGGATGAAATATTTACTCCAAGAGAAAATGCTAAGTATAATCATAATGGTAATCCTAATTATTATGCTCAATTGAAAGCTTCTAATTTTTTTACTACAAACGATCCAGTAGAAGCTGCTATGATATTTCATAATGTTGTTGAAGGATCAGCGGATAGTTATGAAAGAGTTATAAATAATCGAGGTTCTGCAGCTATTTTTTGGTATAATGAATTGTCTGATAAGCAACATGAATTTCAAATATAATTAAAAATAAAAAAGGAGTTATTAATATATGGACTATTATAAAGAATATGAAGAATATGCAATAGAAATAGATAATGCTTGTAGTTGTGTAAATAGTAATAAATGTAGTAATTTGAATAGGGAAATAGAGACTATGGCAACTGCAGTTGATGGCATAAATTTATCTTCAGTATGGCAAGATGGAGTTGCTAGTGCTTTTGCATCAGCCATTGATACAACCAAAAAATGTTTAAATGATATATCATCAAGTATATCATCTTTATTTATGGAATCAGAAGAAATATATATAAAATTGCAACAACAATTATTGTTTTTAAAAAATGCTAATATCAAATATATGAATACACGTGATAATGAAAAACCAGATTATGATGATTTTTCTGTTTCAGCCGAATATGAAAATGGAGTGTTAGTTAAAGAAGGCTATTTTAGGCAAAGTGATTATGATAAGGCAGTAGCAGATTGGAGAGGAAAAGTACAAGCCTTAGAGGATGAATGTATTGCTTTAAAAACTGAAATAGAGAAAAATAAAACCAGATTATCTGAAATAAATGGTGAAACTGTAATGACTGGTACTGGTTTTACGACTTTGGTAGTAAAATATGGAAATACTTTAAATGTTTCTACAGATTCTATTTTAGAATTAGCAGCAGCTAATGGAATTACACTTTTAACTTATAGTAACTGGGGAGAAGATTTTTATGTGCTTGCTGATATTACAGGTGCTGGTAAACAAGGGGATGGAGAGTGTTTGGCTTTTTCAAATGCTTATGTTACAAGAATTTTAGAAGAACGAGCTAATCTTGGTTTAGGAAACACTTCTGATACTGATAGTGAACCAATATTTTATTCAAGTAAAGATAAACAAGTTATTTTACAAATAGCAGCTAGGGAAATAATGGAAGGTAGACCAGTTGTATTTGAAGTTCAAGGAACTAAAGTAGGAAAAATGGGAACAGAGATAGTGCCTGTTATAAAAAATGGTGAAGAAACAACAGAAGAAGTATTTAAGTGTACAAGACATTTTGTAGCAGTATATGGCATTAGAAAAGGTGCTGATATAGATAACTTACAAGAATCTGATTTTTTATATCTTGATCCAGTTGGAGGAGAAATAAAGCAACTTAATACTACTAATGGAGGATCTCAACAAAGAGATTTAGTAAATGCCCAGGCTGTAACTTATAGAGACTATGATGATAAAGAGTTTTATACCATGAATGTATTTAGTGATAATCCATATGATACAGAGTTTTCAAATTGTGAAATTCTTGGTACAAGAGGACAATCTGCAGGTAATGGAGTAAGAGT
>CANQJD010000026.1 GCA_947624175.1 uncultured Bacilli bacterium | reverse complement strand
ATATCTAGCAAATTAATAATAGCATATTGCCCTTAATTTGTCTATACCTTCATCAGCACTTTGTTTGAAAAGAGATAATTTATTTGAAGGAAAAGAAATTAGGAGTATTTGGGATAGTGAAAAGGAAGACTATTATTTTAGTGTTGTTGATGTTATAGAAGTTTTAACTAATTCTAATATTCCAAGAAATTATTGGAGCGATTTAAAAAGAAAACTTAAAGAAGAGGGAAGTCAACTGCACGAAAATATCGTGCAGTTGAAGATGAGAGCACAAGATGGAAAAATGAGAAATACTGATACCTTAAATACACAAGGAATTTTTAGGTTAATTGAGTCAGTTCCAAGCCCAAAAGCGGAGCCACTTAAAGTTTTTCTTGCTAAAGTTGGAAGTGAAAAAATTGATGAAGTATTTGACCCTGAACTTTCTATTAAAAGAGGAATAGATTATTATCGCAGAAAAGGATATTCTGATAAATGGATTGAGTCTAGGTTAAAGGGAATCCTTGATAGATTCAAATTAACAGATGTTTGGAAAGAAGGAGGAATTAAAGAACCACTTGAATATGCACTTTTAACTAATGAAATATATAAAAGTTGGAGTGGAATGAAGGCAAGTGAATATAAAGAATTAAAAGAACTTCGAAAAGAATCTTTAAGAGATAATATGACTGATATAGAAGTTGCTCTTACAGATTTAGGAGAAATTGCAACTCGAGAACTTGCTAAAGAACATAAACCTTATGGATTAGAAGAAAATAAAAAAATTGCTAAAATGGGTGGTGAAGTTGCTAAAGTTGCAAGAGATGATATTGAAGAAAAACTTGGTAAATCAGTAATTACAAATCAAAATTCTCTTAATTATCAATATCTAAATGAAACCCAACAAATTGAAAATAAATAAAATCATATATATTCAAGCAACTCTTTGTCTTATATCACTTAATAAATTATAAAGTAGTTATGAATTAAATTTATATTTGCTAGAGACATATATGATGATTAATAGTAAAAAATAAATTGCTATACAAATTCGGAATTGAACTCCGAAAATGCTGACAAAATTAATTGGATATGTTATTATTATTTTGGTGATGTTAAGTGAAATATATTTCAAGAACAATAGAGGAAAAACTAAATTCCATGATTGATAAATATTTAGTTATTATGATAACTGGACCAAGACAGGTTGGAAAAAGCACTTTATTAAATTATATTTCCAGAAATTTAGGTAGAAATATAAATAGAGTATCTTTAGATGATTTGCTTCTTAGAAATCAAGCTCAAGATGATCCTGAATTATTTTTAAGAACCCATCAGACTCCTATAATAATTGATGAATATTGGAAGGCTCCAAATTTATTACCATATATTAAAATGATTGTTGATAATGAAAAAGAAAAATTTATTTTTGGTGAGAAAGAGAAAATTGAAACACTATATTTTTTAACTGGTAGTCAAATTTTTGAAACTATGGAAGAAATATCAGAATCTTTAGCAGGGAGAGTAGGCATACTTGATTTATATGGATTATCAGAAAGAGAAATAGAAAAAAAAGAAGATGACTTATTTATCCCAAATATTAATGATATAAAAAAAAGACAAAGAACAGAATACAAATCAGTAATTAGTTTATATAAAAAAATATATAAAGGCTCTTATCCAGAATTATATATAGATGATAAGGATGTAGAACAATATTATAGTGATTATTTCACAACTTATATAGAAAAAGATATACGAAAATTGATAAATGTTAAAGATGAAAATAAATTCATTAAATTTGTATCGTCATTAGCTGCAAGAACTGGGCAAGAATTTATTGCTACATCAGTTGCTTCTGAAATAGGAATAGATGATAAAACTGCTAATTCATGGTTATCAATATTAAAAAATACAGGTATAATTTATCTATTACAACCATATATGAATAATAGTGTATCACGAGCCGTAAAAAGAGAAAAATTATATTTTACAGATACCGGACTTGCTTGTTATTTAGCAGGATATGTTGATTATATAACTTTAGAAAAAAGTGCTTATAGTGGTGCAATATTTGAAACTTATGTTATCGGAGAAATAATTAAATCATTTGTAAATCACGGAAAAAATGCTAGAAAACATCTATATTATTATAGAGATAATAACCAAAAAGAAATAGATTTACTTATTAATTATAATAATGTTATTTATCCGATTGAAATTAAAAAAAGTGCTAATCCTGGAAAAGATGCTATCAAAAATTTTGATGTTGTAAATAAATTTGAAACTCAAAATGGTAATGGTATAGTATTATGTATGACAAAAGATATAATAGCATATGATGATAATAATTATATGGTACCAATAGAATATATTTAACTATTGGTATTTTTTAATAAAAGTAAATAAAATTTAAAAAAATATAGGATTATTATCTAAAAAGATGTATAATTTAGATGAGGTGTAAAAATGTTTAATTTAGAAAATAAAGTAGTTATAGTAACAGGTGGTACTAGAGGAATAGGTTTTGAAACAGTTAAAGCTTTTTTAGAAGAAAAGGCTAAAGTTATATTATTTGGTTCAAGAAAAGAAACAGTTGATAATTCTATTAAAGAATTAAAAGAATTAGGTTATGATGTAAAAGGTTATTATCCTAATTTAAATGATTATGAAGAAATAGAAAAGGTAATTAAAGAAATATATGATGAATATAAACATATTGATATTTTAATTAATAATGCTGGCATGTCTGCAAATAAGAAAATTGAAGATACAACGAGTTCAGATTTCATGAATATTATGAATTTAAATGTTAATGCTATGTTTAATACGATAAAATGTGTTGTTCCTTATATGAAAGAAGAAAAGGGTGGAGTAATCTTAAATACTAGTTCAATGGTTAGTATTTATGGTCAACCATCAGGTGTTGGTTATCCAGCATCTAAATTTGCGGTTAATGGACTTACAAAATCTTTAGCAAGAGAACTTGCATCATTTAATATTAGAGTAAATGCCGTTGCACCAGGAATAACGAAGACTGATATGGTTGCAAGTCTTCCAAAAGAAATGATTGAACCACTTATTAAAACTATACCACTTGGAAGAATTGGAGAACCAAGAGATATTGCTAATGCTTTTCTATTTTTAGCAAGTGATATGGCAAGTTATATAACAGGAGTTATATTGCAAGTAGATGGAGCGGCTCATAACTAATGGAAATTGATATTTTAAGTTTAAAAAAAGATTTACTAGATTATTTTGGAACAGCTTCTTCTTATAATCCTATTGCTATAATGAATATAGTTGAAGTAGAACAAGCTAGTCCTTTAAAACTAATTGAAATAGCTAAAAATAATAATTTTGACTTAAATAAATATTATATTAAAGTTAAGAAGAAATATTAAATGTATATTTTTTCTTTTTTTAATTATATTAAAAACTGAACAATTTTTTTAAAAATGAAAAAATTGTTCAGTCGAGTGAACAAAAATGTTGACTTAAATAAAATTGTTCACTATAATATTATTAGAGGTGATTAGATTGATTAGTCGAGAACATTATTTAAAACAAATAAGAGGTTTTTATGATTCAGATTTAATTAAAATAATATGTGGTGTTAGAAGATGTGGAAAATCAATTATTTTAGAACAAATAATGAAAGAAATAGGACAAAAGACAGATAATATTATTTACTTAAATTTTGAAGATGAAAGTATTATATCTAATATCTATAATGGTAAAAAATTAATTGATTATGTAGAAGAAAATCGGAAAAGTGGAAAGTGTTATATATTTTTAGATGAAATTCATGAAGTTATTGATTGGAATAGAGCAGTTAAAACTTTAAGATTACATGATAATTCTGTATTTATTACAGGTTCAAATTCTAAAATACTTTCTAAAGAATATACAGATGCTTTCAGTGGTAGATATGTTTCATTTAGAATAAGACCATTTGTATATAAAGAAATACTTGATTATACAAAAGAATTAAATAAAGAATGTAGTATATCTGATTATCTTGTTTGGGGAGGATTTCCAAAAAGATTTGAATTTAATAAAGATGATATGATTACTTATTTAAGAGATTTAAATGATTCTATAATTGTAAAAGATTTAATTATGAGATTTAAAATTCAAAATGAAGAATTATTTAAAAGAATTGTTAATTATGTATTGATGTCTAATTCAAGAGTTTTTTCATCTCGTTCCATTGAAGGATATTTAAAAAATGAACATATTAATGGTTCTGTAAATACTATAATTAAATATTTAGGTTATTTAGAAAAGGCTTATGTTATTAATAGAATAAAACCATATTCTACTAAAACTAAAAGTGAACTTGCTTATTATTTTAAAATTTATGATGAAGATGTTTCATTTAATTCATTAAGATGTTTAAATAATAGATATGATTTAACTCATAATTTAGAAAATATAGTTTATAATGAACTTATATATATGGGTTATAATTTAAAGGTTTTAAATAAAGAAGAAAATGATAAAGAAATAGATTTTATAGCAACTAAGGATGGTAAAGAATATTATGTTCAAGTAGCTTATAGTGTTGAAAATGAAAAAGCATATGATAGAGAATTTGGGGCTTTTGCAATGATTGATAATACAAATAAAAAAATATTAATTACTAATGATGATATAGATTATTCTACAAGTACAGTAACACATATTAAATTAAAAGATTTTTTGGTTATGAATTCACTTGATGATATTTAAAATGTATATTTTTTCTATTTTTAACCATTATATAAATGGTGATAATATGGAAGAAAATATAAATGCATTAGATGAATTACATAAAGGTTCTTGTATGGGAATGGATGCTATTCATTTTATACTAGATAAAGTAGAAGATGAAAGTTTTAAGAAAATACTTGATAAACAGTATCAAACTTATAAAAGTATCAATGAAGATATTGAAAAGATTTATCCAAAGTATAATGAAGGTAAACCTCATTCAACAAGTGCAATGACTAAGGCCATGACTTATTCTGGAATTGAAATGAAAACGATGAATGATACTAGTAACTCAAAAATTGCTGAATTATTAATTCAAGGAACTAATATGGGTATCATTGAAGGTAGAAGAATATTGAATAATAAAAAAGTCGATCAGGAAGTAGAACATTTAGTAGATAGATATGTTGGTATGCAAGAAAAATATCTTGAAGTTTTAAAGAAGTATCTTTAACTTCAAGATATTTTATTTAAAGAAATTACCAATTTCGATATTCAAAGCTTCTGATATTCGACCTAAAATAGCAATGGTTAAGTGTTTATTTCTACTTTCATTTTCAATATCACAGACATAACCTCTTGAAACTTCTATCATATCAGCAAGTTCTTGTTGGGTTAAATCTTGTAAGATTCTATATTTTTTAATATTTTTTCTGATAATATTATAGTAATATTCATCATCATGAATATAGGCTTTATCCCTAATAAGCCTTTTCTTATAAGTAACTCCCATTATATTTACCACCAACCAAAACTATTTTCTATAAAAAATATTAAAAAATATATAGCCTATTAGCCACTTTTTATGATATACTAATAAAGTAGAATAAATCTATTATAAAGGAAGGATAAAAAATATGGAAGTAGAATTCAAAAAGAAAAGTAATAAAAAATTAAGTTTAGTAATAGGAATATTGTTAGCATTAATAGTAACAATAGGTATTTCTTATGGTTTATATAAGTATTCTAAAACTACAGATAATCAACAATTAATAGCTGGAGATATTTATATGAAAGCGATTAGTAATGAAGTAACATCAGGTAATATTAGACCAATGGATACAGAAGAAGGAAAAACTAACGGCAATAAATATAAGTTTAAAGTAGAAGGCTATAATACTTCAAAAAATGATATCTATTATGGAATTTATTTAAAATACGGAGAAGAACAAACAGGTAAAGAAAGATTTAAAGATGAAGATATCATGATATATCTAACTGAAACTAAAGATGGAGTAACCAAGGATGTCTTTGGACCAGGAAGATTATCAGATTTTAATAGAAATTTAATTTATTCAAATACAATAGAAGGAAATATAAGTAAAGAAGATAAAGTAGATATTGATTATGAATTAACAGTTTGGTTAAATGATAATATCTTAATAAGTGATACAGAAACAGAATGGGAAGGAAAGACAATATACACAAGTGATGAATTTGCAAATAGTTATTTTTCACTTGATGTAGAAGTAGAAGGAGACTTTGTAGAAAAGAATCTAACAAGTGGAGAAACTAGTATTACAGCCATTAAAGTGGATTCATTAAGTGAATACGATTTAAAAGAGTCACCTCTTTCAGATGAAGATATCAAAGTAACAATTAGTACTAATAAACCAGCAAGTAAAATAGTAGTAACTAATATAACAACTAATGAAAAACAAGAATTAGTACCAAATAAAGTAGGAGATAATTATCAAGTAGAAATAACATATGACAAGTATACTAAAGCAAGTTATTATGTAATCTATACAGATTCAAAGATAAGTGATACATATTATTATACAGTTAATATAAATCCAGAAAGATATACTTTAATAGAAAAACCAACGGAAGCAATATGTATAGCAAGGACATATAATGGAGAAAGTCAAGATTTAGTAGAAAATAATAAAGAAGGATATACACTTGATAATTATAAGCAGAAAGATGCAGGAAGTTATCAAATAAAGGCAATCTTAAAAGAAAACTATAGATGGAGTGATAAATCACAAGAAGATATCACAATCAATTGTAGTATAGGAAAGAAAGATTTAATAGTAACCCCAGACTCAAATCAAAGTAAAGTATATGGAACTGATGATAAAGATTTAACCTATACTTATACAGGTAATTTAGAAGAACCAGGATTTACAGGAAAATTAGGAAGGGCAGAAGGAAATGAGGTTGGAACTTATCTAATAAATAAAGGAACCTTAGACATAGAAGATAAATTACCATTTAAAGCAAGTAATTATAATTTAAAATTCTCTGAAACACCAGTTAATTTTGAAATAATTAAAGCAACACCTAAATTAACCTTAAGTAGTGAAACCGGAGAAATATTAGAAGGAAAAAGTGTAGTAATAACCGGAACAGTAAGTCCAAGTATAGGAGGAACATACACAGTAACAACAAGTAAAGAAGGAATAGTAACAACAAAGGTAAATGGAAATGAAATAACAATCACTGGAGTATCTAATGGAAGTGTAGATGTCGTAGTAACATTCAAACCAACAGATACCAAGAATTATAATAAATCTAATAGTGCAACTTATAAAGCAACAGGCTATAAAATAGCAAGTGAAGCAACATGTTCAAATCCAACTTATAATGGGGCATCACAAGCCTTAGCATCAGGTGGAATAGGAATTACTTTAGGAAATAATTCAGGAGTAGATGCTAAAGATAATTATTCAGTAACTGAAACTTTACAAGAAGGATATCGTTGGAGTGATAATTCTACTTCTAATAAGACTTTAACATGTAAAATAAATAAGAAAAATGCAAGTATAACAGCAAATAATCAGACAGTAACCTATGGAATCGGAATAACCAATGCAGTGAGTCAAGCAACAGCTAAAGATTTAGTAACTAATCATACATTGGGTTCGGTAACTTTAACAGCATCAACTAAAGATGTACCAGGAGGAAAGATAACCCCAAGTAATGCCAAGATAATGTCAGGAGAAACAGAAGTAACAGCAAACTATAACTTAAGTTATGTAGATGGAACATTAACAATTAATAAAAAACAAATAACAGTAACACCTAATGCAAATCTATCTAAAACATATGGTGATGCTGAGCCAACTATAGGATATTCAAACAGTGGAGCCATATCAGGAGAAAATCCCGTTTTCTCTGGAAAGTTAGGAAGAACAACAGGAGAAAATGTAGGAACATATCAGGTAAATCTAGGAGGATTAACCTTAAGTGATGGAGAAGGATTTAAAGCAAATAATTATAGTTTAGCATTAGCAAGTGGAACCTTTAATTTTACAATTACTCAAAGAGCAACAACCATAACTCCAGTAAATCAAACGATAACCTATGGAGGGAAAATAGATACATCAGTAAGTAAAGCAACAGCAAGTAATTTAGTAACTAATCATGCATTAAGTCAAGTAACTTTATCAACAACTGATACTAATGTAACAAGTAGTGGAAAGATAAGTGCAAGTGGAGCCAAGATAGTAAATGGTTCTACAGATGTAACAAGTAATTATAAGATAAGTTATGGAACAGGGACATTAACTATAAATAAGGCTAATGTAGAACCAGGAAGTTGTAAGACGGATATTGTTTATAGTGGAGTAAGTCAGGAATTAGTAAATAAGGTAGCAAGTGGAGTAACATATACTGATACAACTGGAATAGATGCAAATACTTATTCTATAACTGTAACTCCAGACTCTAACCATAAGTTTGAAAATGGAGATTTAACAAAAACATTAAGTTGTAGTATAGGGAAAAAGAGTGTAACATTAACATGGAGTGTAGAAACTTATACATATAATGGAAGTAATCAAGGGCCAAGTGCAACAGTAGCATCAGGAGCAATAAGTGGAGAAATTTTAACTATATCCACAACAAAACAAACAAATGCAGGAACAAATATAACATCAACAGCAACTGTATCAGAAGTAAGTGGAGGAAGAGCAAATAAAGATAATTACACAATATCAAATCCAACTCAAACTTATTCTATAGCAAAAGCAACTCCAATTTTAACATTATCAGAAAATAGTGGCAATGTTTTTGTGGATTCAACAATATCATTTACGGCAAGTGCTAAAGTTAATAATAATGATGTAGCGGGAACATATACAGCAACATCACCAAATAGTGGAATAGCAACAACAAGTGTATCTGAAAACAAAATAACCATAATAGGAAAAGGTACAGGAACAACAAATATAACAGTTGGTTTTAATCCGACAGATACAACTAATTATAATAGTGCAGCTACTAAAACTTATAGTGTAACTGTAACAACAGGATCGGATAAAGTATTGGCTAAAGCCAAAGACAAAAGTTGTAATCCAACTATAACAGATGATAATGATACTCCAGAAGACCCAAGTGATGATACAATCTATTTTTCTGGAAATAACACTTGTATCGATTTTAACTATGTATGGTATTCAGGAAAATTATGGAGAATAACAGCCATAAATCCTGATGGAACGATGAAAATGGTAACGCAAGATGCTATAACAGCAATAACTTGGGGAGCAAATACAACTTATGAAAATTCCTGGATATATCAATGGTTAAATGAAGATTTTAAGGATACACTTTATAATTATCAAAATATAATCGTGCAAAATGCTGATTGGAATGCAACACCTGATGGAAATAGTACCCCAGGAAAACCACCAACAGATGATAGTGCAACAATAGTGCAAGGAGATGTAGGTTCATTAAATGCATATGAATATTATCAAAGTTTTAAAAATGCAAGTAATTCAACAGGTTATTTAAATATAGGCTATTATTGGTGGTTAATAACGCCATATTCGGGCTCGTACGTTTGGAGCGTCGACTACAGTGGTAACTTGACCTACAATTCGCCCTCATCGTTTGCGCCTGGGGTCCGCCCATCCATTAATCTAAAATCCAATATCCAGTTAAATGGAGAAGGGACAAAAAGTAATCCATATACAATAACGATAGACAAAGCAACAGGAAAATCTGGGGAATTAATAAATACAAGAATAAGTGGAGAGTATGTAAAAGTAAATGGAAAAGCATATAGGATAGTAGGAATAGAAGAAGATAATACAACCAAATTAATGAGTGTGGATTATGTAAGGGATGAAGGAAATACAGTTATAACTAAAAAATTTGGAAGTAGTGCAAGATGGGCGACATCAGTTTTGATTGATAGTGATGATAAATATTGGAGTTATTATTTGAATAATACATGGGTAAAAACAGCAATACCAAATTATGAAGAAATATTAGAAAAAGGAACATATTATTTGGGACAAGTAGGCTCAGGAGTAAGTTATAAAAATTCAATATGTAGTACAAGTAATACAAACGAAACAACAAAGAGCTGTGAAAAAACAACAAATACATGGAATAAAGGATACGTAGGCTTACCAAGATTAGGGGAAATGTTTTCAGCCCAATTAGGAAGTGGTTATTCAAGTTCAAGTACAATATGGTTAATAACACCATATTCGGGCTCGTACGTTCGGTACGTCAGCACCAGTGGTACCTTGAACTACAAATCGCCCTCATCGTATGCGTATGGGGTCCGCCCATCCATTAATCTAAAATCAACTATCAAAATATCAGGAGGAAGTGGAACAGAAAGTAGTCCATATACAGTATCTTTAGGTACATCATCACCATCTAATGAAGGGCCTAGTATAGTAGATGATAATGTAGGGACTAATAAAACAGCAATTTTAGGAAGTTGTAATAATCTTGTTTATAATGGAGAAGAACAAACATTAGTATCAGGTGGACGGAATGTAACTTATAGTAATAATAAGGGTACTGATGCTGGAACTTATACAGTAACGGCTACAACTAAAAATGGATATTTCTTTAATGATGGTTCAACTAGTAAAACATTAAGTTGTACTATTGAAAAGAAAGCCGTAACTGTTAATTATTCAGGTACAAGTATTAAATATACAGGAGGATTAGTAGCACCTAAAGCAACAGCAATTGGAGTAAATGGAGAGGAAATAGAACTTGAAACTACGAAAGCAAGTGAAGTAGGAAGTTATACAACCGTTGCTACTATGAAAGATGTTAATCCTAATTATACATTAAGGAATACAGTTATAGATTACAAGATAACTAAAGATGATGTAAAGGAAAAAGATGATGATATTAAAACGAAGGTAGTTATAAACTATTATTTGATGAATAAAGATGGAATTAATTATACTTTAGTTAATAGTAAAGAAATAGATAGTAAGATAGGGGATAGTATAACTGGAGAAGTTTTAAAGTATAAAGGATATGAAAGTCCTAAAGAAATAACTATTAAAGTAGTTAAAGGAACAAATATAATTAATTATTATTATGAAAGGGTCTAAAAGACTCTTTTTTGAAAAAAAATACTAGATTTATTATATAGAATCTGATAAAATAATAATAGAGGTGTGAAATGGATAAATTAAAAGATAAGAGGGTTTTAGTTTTAATTGGGGTTGTTGTGGTTATTATTATTGCTTTAGTTATATTCTTTATCTTTATAAAAGATAAAGGAGAACTTGATGCTAGTAAATTAAATAGTTCTGAAGTAGTTAAAAAACAAGAAGAAGTTACTAATTTAGTTCGAGGTTATGTAGATAATATTAGTAATATTAAAGAATATGCTAGAAATAATTCAAAAGTAGAATTTAGTATTAAAGAATTAAGAGGTATATTTAATGTAAATACATCTAAATTTACTAAACTTAAATATGGATGTAGTGAAGATAATACTTTTATTAAGTATGATAATGATTATGAAAATTATATTGTTGTACTTGATTGTAAAGATTTCTATTTAGATTAATTTCACAAAAAAAACATATTCCCATCATTTTAAAATCATAATTAAATAGTATACTTAAATTATGAAAGGAGGGATAGAATCGAAATTAAGATAATAGGAAGTGAAAACCCCCTGGGGCGAAAAATCAAAAAAGAAATTAAAAATATTGCTAAAAAGCAAAGACTTAATATTGATATATTAGAAATAAATGATAAAAATAATATACGAAAATATAAAGTACTACAAACTCCTACCTTAGTTATAAATGATGAAATAAAATATGATATAGAAAGATTCGATTCAAAAATATTAAAAAAATTAATCATGTTTTGTTCATTAATTTAGTAAAAAGCCTTAGGGCTTTTTATTTTTGTAATATTTAAGTAAATTAATTTATATAATAAAGTGAATGGAGAAGATTATGAATTTAGATAAGAATAAAAAAATTATAATTTTGGTAATGGCTGTTATATTAGTTATAACCATTATATTGATGGGGAAAGTATTTAAAAGTCGGGAAGATAGAGTTGAAGAATCTTTAGAAACTTCATTTTTAACATCTACTATTTTAAAGATTGAAGATAATTATGTAACTTTACAAGATGAAAATAATATTATTTATACTTTTTTAGTAACGGATGCTGTTGGATTAGAAGTTTCAGTAGGAGAGAGTATAGAACTTGAATATAAAGGAGAGTTAGATAAGACGTTAACAGTTCAAAATAATGAAGTAGTTGGTTATAAAGTATTACAACTTGAAAATGGAAAGGTACCTGATTTATGGAATGATAAAGGAATTTTTAGTAAATATTATGATGCGGCTTTAGAAACTTTAAATGGTTTAAGTTTAGATGAAAAAATAGGTCAAATAATATTACCAAGAGCACCAGGTAATAATGCTATTGAAGATTTACTTAAATATAAATTTGGGGGATATGTTTTATATACAAAAGATTTTAAAGATAAAGAGAAAAATGAAGTTATTAGTATGATTAATAATTATCAAAATAATTCCAAAATACCACTTTTAATTGCAACTGATGAAGAGGGTGGAACAATTGTTCGAGTTAGTAGTAATAATAAATTAGTTCCAGAACCATTTAAATCTCCTAGTGCTTTATATCAAGAAAATGGAATGACGGCTATTAGAGAAGATACAATTAATAAAAGTAAAGTATTAAGTGAACTTGGTATTAATGTTAATTTAGCACCCGTTGTTGATGTTTCAACGAGTGGAGGAGATTATATTCATAAAAGAAGTTTAGGAGAAGATACAGCTACTACTTCTGAATTTGCTAAAAATGTTATTAATGCTAGTTTTGGTAAAAATGTATCTTATGTTTTAAAACATTTTCCAGGTTATGGAAGTAATACCGATACTCATAAAGGAGAAAGTGTTGATTCAAGAGATAAAGATACAGTTATGAAAACAGATATTCCACCATTTCAAGCGGGAATTGAAGCCGGTGCGGAAGCAGTTATGATGAGTCATCATGTAAGTGAAGCCTTTGATAAAAGTAAACCCTCATCTCTTTCAAGTGATGTTCATAATGTGTTAAGAAATGATTTAGGTTTTACAGGTATTATCATGACTGATGATTTGGATATGAGTGCTTTAAATACTAAATACTCTGAAACAAAAGTAAAAGAAGCCTTACTTGCTGGTAACGATATTCTAATTGTCAATGATTATAAAACAACAATTACGAAGATTAAAAGTTTAATTGAAGATGAAGAAATCAGTGAAGATTTAATTAATAAATTAGCATTTCGTGTTCTTGCATGGAAATATTATAAAGGGTTAATTATTCCAAATCAGAAATAATTATCGAATTACCTTGCATCTTAAAAGGCTTATAATGATGAAGCTGTCTTAATAATCTAAATAAGGCTTCATCTTTTCCTTTAGATTCTAACATAATATCAATGTCTTTTTGAATAGGAATTAATAAATTAATGAATTTTATAAACGAACTATAATCAATATAAAAATGATGGGTTCGTTTTTCTTTTTGACTTTTTGGACTAGAAAAATGCATTTTAGGGTTTAAATCTTCTTTATCCCAAGTTCTAATAATTAAAGGAAGTAATTTATTTATATCTTCACTTTTTTCATGATTACAATAAAAGTGATGATAATCAAGAACCATTGGAATATTTAATAATCTTGCAAGTTCTAAAGTTTCAGTTACTGTATAAGTTTTATCATCATTTTCGATGATAATTATTTCTTGTAAAGATTTAGGTAAACTTAAAAATACTTTAATAAATCTTTTTAAAGCAACTTCTTTACTTGGTAAATGAGAACCAATATGTAAAATAACTTTCCCATTTATTCCTAACATTTTAAAAATTAATAAATGACTTTCTAATATTCTAATACTATTACTAATAACTTCTGGAGACTCACTGTTTAAAACTAGAAAATGGTCAGGATGAGCATCAACTCTTAAATTATGTTTCTTAATTTTATCTCCGATTTTTTCCCATTTATCTTTATATTTTGTATAATCATAATCAATATCTTTAATCGTTATAAGAGGTAAGATATTATGAGTCATTCTATAAAAAGATACTTTATTTTGAATATTATAATCAATTACTTTATTAAATAATTTTAAATTTTCTAAAACTAATTTATCTAGTTCTTGATTACCTTTTTCTTTTAACTTTTGATATCTTGTATAAGTCATAGTGTGAAAATGTTCAAGTAAAGTTAAAGGTGTACCTAAAAACCCGAGTTTAATTTGCATATTATCACCATAATTAGTATTAACTAATTAGAAAAATATATTAAAAATACTTGACTTTTTATAAAAATGTTATAAAATATAACATAAATTGCAAAAATATTGCATTATTTTATAAAATTATGATACAATATATTAAGAAGGAGAATAAAATGATAGAATATGTAAAACTAAAAAACTATAAATCTTTAGTTGATTTAAAAGTTAGTTTTATGCAAACTAAAGATAAACCTAAAAAAATGATTTTAATTTATGGTGAAAATGGAATTGGTAAATCAAACTTTGCATCAGCTTTCTTAACTCTTAATGAAACCATGAATACTATGTCTTCAGTTTCTAAACTACAACAATTTCTTGAACATATTGGTAATGAGGAATTAATTGAAAATGAATATAAGTTAAATTTTATTGAAAAAATTAAAGATAATTTTAAAAGCACGGAGATGATTATTAAAAATTATAAAACAATTAATTCAAATGATAATATGTTACTAGAATTTGGCTTTAAATATAAAGGCAAAGAGGGAATATATAAAATTGAATTTGGTGATAAAGAAATAGTTTCAGAGAGTCTTCATTATGTCTTAAGTAAAAATCAAACTTGTTTCTTTGATATTAATAAAAATAATATTAATTATAATGATAATCTTTTTAAAGATAAAAATTATAGCAATGAATTTAAAAAGATTCTTGATAAATATTGGGGAAAACATTCTTTCTTTTCAATTTTATCATATGAAATTGAAGATAAAAAGAAAGGTTATGTAGAATCTAAAATAGATAAAAGTCTTTATAATGTATGGTTATATTTAAAAACTATTTGTATTAAAGTAAAAGGAAAAAATCATTCTGAAATTGAATTTTTTGGAAGTAATCATATTAAACTTTTAGAATTTGAACATGGTAAAATTTCTTCAAAATATGAAGATGAGTTAAATAAAATAGAAAAAATTATAAATATCTTTTTTACATCTATATCATCTGACATAAAAAATGTTTATTATGCAAAAGAATATCTTGATGATACAATTAAATATAATTTAATAGTACGAAAGAATTTATATGGAAAATTAGTTGATATTGATTTTCAAAATGAATCAACTGGTATTATTAATCTTTTAGATTTGATACCATATTTTCTAGCAGTATGCGAAGGAAAAACAGTAGTAATTGATGAATTAGATACAGGTATTCATGATTTATTGGTTGCTAAGATTTTAAATAATTTAAAAGATTATATAAAAGGACAATTAATAATTACAACTCATAATACGATGTTAATAGAATCAGATATCAGAAAAGATAACATTTATGTTTTTAATGTTAATCGAGATGCTTATAAAGAACTTATTCCTATTACAGATTTTAATGGAAGAATCCATAAAAATATTAATCCAAGAAAGAAATATTTAAGTAATGCTTATGGTGGTGTACCTATTGTATCAACTATTGATTTTGATGAACTACTTGATATTTAATATAAATGCGAAAAATAAATTATTTAAAAGCAGTAGTTATAGTTCATGGAAAATCAGAGTTACAAATATGCCAACATATAAAACAAAAATTAAGATTAAATATTGAAATAGAAAGTGATAAGCATGGAGAAAAGTCTATTCAAATAACAAGTATTAAAAATATATTAAATAATAAAAAATTTAAAACTCAAAATTCATTTTTAAATAATTTTAATATTGTAGAATTAGATTCTAAAGGAAAAAAGATAAAAGATAATTTTAAAATATTTATTATAATGGATACTGATGATTGCACAAGTGAACAAAAAGAAAAGTTTATAAATAAAGAAATGTTTAAAGAACATTGGGCTTATGATTATATTGTACCGATTTATAATTCACCTGAATTAGAAACTGTTTTAACTAAAGCCCATGTTAAATTTGAAAAAGTTGGAATAAAAAGAAAAAAAGAGTATATTAAATTATTTCCAACAGATTCTAAATATGAAAAAAATGATATTGTTCAAATAGAAGAATTATTAAATAATTTAATATCTATTAAAGATACTAATTTAGATGAATTTTTAAAATTTTGTATAGAAAAATCTAAATAATATAATAAAAAATCCACTAAAATAGTGGATTTTTTAAGAAAAACTATTCCCTTTTTAACGAAAAAAATCTAAAATTTTAGTTAGAAAGGGAATAAAAGTATGCAAAAGAGAGTTTTGAACTTTCAATTTTATTTTTATGTCTATCAATTACAGTAATAATATCAGACATTGATGTATCTGGAAATTCTTGTAAGATTACTTAGGCTATTTCTTTACTACTTTTTGAATGGCTTTTGTGAAGTTCTCAATTACATCAGGATTTTTTTCTAAATAAGAAATTCTAGCATTATAAGGTGTATATGGAACAACACCACCAAGTTCACCTAAACTAGCAACGACATAACCATATCCTTCTTTTTCAACTAAAGTGGCATTAGGTTTTCTTAGTCAAGAATAAGAAGTTTCAAGTATTGCTTAAAATAAATTCCATTTAAAATACTGTAAAAGATAGCAAATACATGGTATAATATATTTGAAAAAATTGTATCAGGAGGTTAAAATGAAAAATAACATGGTTATATATGTATCGAAAGATGGTAATGTAAAAGTTGATGTTAATATACAAAATGAAGATATATGGATGAGTCAAGATGTAAAGGCTAATCTTTATGATACAACTAAAAATAATATTTCAATGCACCTAAAAAATATTTTTGATGAAGGTGAGTTAGAAAAAGATTCAGTTGTTAAGAAATTCTTAACAACTGCTAGTGATGGTAAGAATTACAATGTTTTACATTATAATTTAGATGCCATTATTGCTGTTGGATATAGAATAAACTCTAAAAAAGCAACTGAATTTAGAATATGGGCAACAAAGATTTTAAAAGAATATTAGGTCTTACTAATTTTAAAGGTAATTATCCAACAAAGAGTGAGACTGAAATTGCTAAAAATTATCTAACAGAAGAAGAACTTAATACATTAAATAGAATGGTATCTGCTTATTTAGATGTTGCAGAAATTAATGCCTTAGATAGACATCCAATGACTATGCAAGATTGGATAAACGAATTAGATTCATTTTTAAAAATGACCAGAAAAGATATATTAAAAGGATTAGGCACTGTATCTCATAAAAAAGCATTAGAAAAAGCACACGAAGAATATGATAAATATATGGAAAAACATTTAACACAAGCTGAGCAAGATTATTTAGAAATGTTAAATAAAGAAGTTGAAGAAATAGATAAATAAAGGTGTTGTGATGTAGTTTGAGTCTTTAAAATTAATTTTAAAGAAATTTAAAAGCATGCCGTTGAATGTCCTAAAAAATGGGTAATATGGTAATTAGAAGATAGACTAATTTTGGAGAGGTTTTATTTATCTTTCTTTTTCAACATTTTAAGTTACAATTATTAAAACTAAAATTAAAAAAATATCCACATTTTACGTGGATAAATTTATTTTTGATAAATTAAATCTTGGTAATTTACTCTTTTTTCAAGTTGATTAGCATTTACCATAATATCTTGTAAGTGATTAAAAGATTCTTCGGTGAATTCGGTTGTTTTAGGCCAAGTATCAGCTTTTTTATATCTATCAATTACAGTAATCATATCGGAAAGTGATGTATCTGGAAATTCTGGTAAGATTACTTCAGCTATTTCTTTACTACTTTTTGAATTTACAAAATCAAGTCCTTTTTGAATAGCTTTCGTGAAGTTTTCGATTACATCAGGATTTTTTTCTAAATAAGAAATTCTAGCATTATAAGCTGTATATGGAACAACACCACCTAGTTCCCCTAAACTAGCAACAACATATCCATATCCTTCTTTTTCAACTAAAGTAGCATTAGGTTCACTAAGTGCGTTGATAAGAAGTTTGCTCGATTAGTATTCACAAAACCTTATTTTAAAAGAAAAAAGAACAGCAAAAAAAATTAGAGTTACAAAATAATTTAAAGAGAAATTCCTCTCTTTTTTAATTTTAATCTTATATTTTTTGAAAGAAAGGAGGAAGATATGTCAAAATGCAAGGTTATTGCAGTAGCTAATCAAAAAGGTGGAGTTGGTAAAACAACAACTTCATTTAATCTCGGAGTTGCACTATCTAAGCTTGGAAAGAAAGTTTTATTAGTTGACTGTGATCCACAAGGAGATTTAACAACTTGTATGGGTTATTATAATCAAGATGAATTAATAACTATTGCTAATTTAATGAGCCGTTCAATGAATGATGAAGCTATTAACGCAGATGAAGCTATATTACACCATAAAGAGAATATTGATTTAATTCCATCTAATTTGGATTTGTCAGCTTTAGAAATGTCATTGGTAAGTGCTATGAGCCGAGAATATACCTTAAAGAGTTGTTTAAATGATATTAAAGACAACTATGACTATGTAATAATTGATAGTCAACCTAGTTTGGGAATGCTTGCAATAAATGTATTATCAAGTGCTGACAAAGTTATAATCCCAGTTCAAACACAATATTTACCAGCCAAAAATATGGGACAGTTATTAAATACTATATCAAAAGTAAGGCGACAAATAAACAGAGAATTAAATGTAGAAGGAATATTATTAACCTTAGTTGATAAAAGGACTAATTTATCGAGAGAAACTAAATTTGAATTAGAAAAGAGTTATGGTAGTATTATTAAAATATTTAATACCCAAATTCCTAATGCTGTAAAAATAGCAGAATCAACTTCTTATGGTGAAAGTATTTTTTCTTACGATAAAAATAGTAAGGTAGCTGAAGCATATACATCAGTTGCAAAGGAGGTTATTGAAAATGAAAGAGAAAAAAATGCACCTTCCTTCACTAGATGATATGTTTTCAACTCAAGAAGAAAGAGATGCTGAAAAGTTAGAAAAAATTGTTAATATATCCTTAAAAGATATTGAAGATTTTCCTAAACATCCATTTAAAGTTGAAGTCAACGAAGCTATGCAAGAAATGGTTGAGAGTGTCAAGGATAAGGGAGTATTAGTTCCTGCTATTGTAAGAGAAAAAGAGAACGGTAAATACGAGATGATTTCTGGACACCGAAGGAAAAAAGCAAGTGAGCTTTTGGACTTAGAAACTATCCCTTGTATCGTTAGAGATTTAACTGATGATGAAGCAACAATTATAATGGTTGATAGCAATCTCCAACGAGATAAAATACTTCCAAGTGAACGAGCATTTGCTTACAAATTAAAAATGGAAGCATTAAGTCATCAAGGGAAAGAAACTTCTCGCCCATTGGGCGACAAGTTAAAAAGTGTCGATATTATAGCTAAAGATAATAATGATAGTAGCAGACAAGTTCATAGATTTTTAAGACTAACTGAACTAATACCTAAATTATTACAATTAGTTGATAATGATGTTCTTGGTTTAACTCCAAAAATAGCATTTCGACCAGCAGTTGAAATTTCATATTTAACAAAAGAAGAACAGGAAGAAAAAATGCTTTTCAAAGTAAAGAGAATATTAAAACTATAAAATCTAAAATCAATGAGTTTAAAAATAAAAG